>DKLL01000035.1 GCA_002455755.1 Acinetobacter sp. UBA6641 | reverse complement strand
AGCGGATCACCACGACATCGCCTGCTGTAATTTTTCCGCCAAGAATGGCTTCTACTGCTGCATCCTGGCTTTCAAATACACGTGCTGTTCCGTTGAATTTCAAAATGGAATCATCCACACCGGCCGTTTTTACAATACAGCCTTCCAGCGCGATGTTGCCGTAAAGTACCGCCAGACCGCCATCTTGCGAAAAGGCGTTTGCTGCATTACGGATCACGCCATTGTCACGGTCGCCATCCAGACGGGCATAGTAACGGTCTTGCGAGAATGCCGTCTGCGTTGGTACACCGCCCGGCGCTGATTTAAAGAACTGATACACGTCTTCATCTTCAGTGCGGATGATGTCCCATTTATCCAAGGCATCTTTTAAGGTTTTTTCATGGACGGTTGGTACAGAGGTATCCAGCAAGCCTGCACGATCCAGTTCACCCAGAATCGACATGATGCCACCGGCACGGTGTACATCTTCCATATGGACATCCTGTTTCGCCGGCGCAACTTTACACAATACCGGTACATTACGCGACAAACGGTCGATGTCGGTCATGGTAAAGTCGACTTCAGCTTCATGTGCTGCTGCCAACAGATGCAGAACGGTATTGGTCGAACCACCCATGGAAATGTCTAAAGTCATCGCATTTTCAAAGGCGGCTTTGGTTGCGATTGAACGTGGCAAGATGCTGTAATCTTCCTGTTCATAATGACGCTTCGCCAATTCAACAATCAGTTGACCGGCTTTTTCAAATAATTTTTTACGGTTGGCATGGGTTGCCAGTGTTGAGCCGTTACCCGGTAAAGATAAACCTAAAGCTTCAGTCAAACAGTTCATCGAGTTAGCGGTAAACATGCCTGAACATGAACCACAGGTTGGACAAGCAGAACGTTCATATTCAGCCACTTCTTCATCCGTAAAGCTGTCATCTGCCGCAACAATCATGGCATCGACCAGATCAATGGCTTTTTCATTGCCACGAATTTTGACCTTACCCGCTTCCATTGGACCGCCAGACACAAACACCACCGGAATGTTCAGGCGCATCGCTGCCATCAGCATTCCCGGGGTGATCTTGTCACAGTTCGAGATACACACCATGGCATCGGCACAATGGGCATTGACCATGTATTCTACAGAGTCTGCAATCAGGTCACGCGAAGGCAATGAATACAGCATGCCGTCATGCCCCATCGCGATGCCGTCATCCACAGCAATGGTATTGAATTCTTTGGCTACGCCGCCTGACGCTTCAATTTGACGCGCCACCAGCTGACCCAAGTCTTTCAGATGCACATGACCCGGTACAAATTGCGTGAACGAATTTACGACCGCAATAATCGGCTTGCCGAAGTCATCATCTTTCATCCCAGTTGCGCGCCATAAGCCACGCGCACCCGCCATGTTTCTTCCGTGTGTCGATGTTTTTGAACGATAGTCAGGCATTGTGTATTTCCAACAAAGTTTGTGCTCGAAATGAATTCTAGGATTCAATCTGGCTGAATGATACTGATATATAACGCTAAATCAGTTGAAATAGAAATCTATCTTACTACAGCTTACTGTTTTGCAAAGTCCGATAAGCNNTAAAAGTTGTGCTTGAGTTGAATGAGCTCATTCACTCTGACGAAATCTTATAGATCGAGAGCATGAAATCAGTCGAAATTCCAACCTATCATACACCAAGCTATTGTTTTTCAAGATGGCATTTTCATCTTGGATATGGGTAGATGGGTCTATAACTTGAACTTCGTGATTTGATGACGAAAATCTTTAACTGAAATCTACTATACCGCCATCCCCGGTCAGACAATGCAAAACTTTCATGAATAATTTTTAAATTTTGCATAAGTTTTTTTTATAAAAATAAGCGTCTTCTGTGGGTGTTAGTACGCAATTTAGGTGAATAAATGCTTTTGCCTTATAATAGGCATCACGTTTATTTGGAAGCTTTTGTGTGAAAATCATCTTTGCGGGTACACCAGAATTTGCCGCCACTGCATTGGCTGCACTGCTTAAAACCGAACATGACATTGTTGCGGTCTATACTCAACCGGACCGCAAAGCTGGACGAGGACAAAAACTCACGGCTTCTGCTGTAAAGCTACTGGCTTTAATTCATAATATTCCGGTCTACCAGCCGCTTCATTTTAAATCTTCGACTGAAGAAGGCTTGGCCGCGCAGCAAGAACTGGCCGCTTTAAATGCCGACGTGATGGTGGTGGCCGCCTATGGCTTGATTCTGCCGCAAGTGGTACTCGATACACCTAAATATGGCTGCCTGAACATTCATGGTTCACTGTTGCCACGCTGGCGCGGTGCAGCGCCAATTCAACGTGCCATTGCCACAGGCGATACTGAAACTGGCGTGACCATTATGAAAATGGCCGCTGGTCTCGACACGGGCGACATGATGTTTAAAACCCTCTGCCCGATTGAAGCCACCGACACTTCTGCAACATTGCATGACAAGCTGGCTGAACAGGGCGCAACAGCTATTGCCGCTGTTTTAGCGTCGGAAGAAAAACTGCAACACTACCTGGCGACCCGTGAAGTGCAAGATGAAGCATTAACTGTCTATGCTCACAAGCTTTCCAAAGCCGAAGCAGAAATTGACTGGTCTATGGATGCCATACAGATTGACTGCAATATTCGTGCTTTTAATCCGTGGCCAGTGGCTTTTATTCGCCTGGATGAACAAAACAACCTGCGGGTCTGGAATTCCCAGTTATCCACTGCAACTGCGGAAAATGCTCAACCAGGTGAAATTATTGCCATTGATAAAGATGGTGTCCATGTTGCCTGTGCAAATAACACGGTCATCACGCTGACTGCTTTACAATGGCCGGGTGGCAAGCCGCTCAATGCCGTACAAGTTTTACAAACCCAAAAACTGACTATTGGACAAATTTTATAATGAAGCAATCTCCCAACGCCTCAGCCAAAAACCTTAATTTACGTGCTCAGGTGGTGAAGACGTTATTGGCTGTCCAAAATGGTCAATCGCTGCAATCTGTGCTGGCGCAGCAAATGAACATCGTGTCAGACAAAGACCGTGCTTTGTTCCATGAATTGGTACTGGGTTGTTTACGTCAATGGCATGCATTGAAACAACTGACGTTACCATTACTCTCTAAACCACTGGACAATCAAGTGGTTGAAACTTGTTTGTACCTTGGTTTATATCAATTGCTGTGTACACGTGTGGCTGCCCATGCGGCCATTTCAGAAACCGTTGAAGCGACCAAACAATTGGGCATGGAAAGTTTAAGTGGCGTGGTCAATGCCATTTTACGTCGTGCTACCCGTGAAACCGAGCAGTTCTATGACGTGCTTGAACAGGCAACGAATTTACCAAGCTGGTTGTCTAAACGTCTGAAAAAAGACTGGGGCGAGCACTTTGCTGAACTCAGCTATGAGCTGAAACAGGTTGCGCCACTGACTTTACGCGTTAACACACGCCAGGTCAGCCGGGATGAATATCTCGACATCCTGGAGGATGAAGGCATCGATGCGCATCGTTGCGAAATTTCTGAAGTCGGCATTGTCATGGATGAAAGTCTGCATATTCCAAGTTTGCCGGGCTTTGAAGCTGGCGGCTTTTCAGTACAGGATGAACATGCCCAGCTGTGTGCTAGTTTATTGCCAAACCTGAATGGCAAAATCATCATTGATGCCTGTGCGGCACCTGGCGGCAAAACCGCACATATTTTAGAGAAATATCAGCCGAAAAAACTGATTGCCCTCGACCAGGATGAAAAGCGTTTAAAACGTGTTTCAGAAAACCTGGAGCGTCTGCTGTTAGATGGCAAACATGTGGAAATTATCACTGCCGATGCGGTGACCTGGACTGCTCCTGAACAAGCCGATTGTATNNATGTGGCAACAACTGAAAGTCGGTGGCACTTTGCTTTACATCACCTGCTCGATTTTAAAAGCAGAAAATGAACAGCAAATGGTCGATTTCTTCGCTAATCATGCCAATGCGCAAGAACAAAAAATTGATGCTGACTGGGGAATTGAACAAATTCACGGTCGCCAGTTATTGCCACAAGTGGGTCATGGCGATGGTTTCTTCTATTGCCGTATCCAGAAAACTGCATAACGACATAACCGCGATGCAATTCAAAAAGGTGGCTTTAAGCTGCCTTTTTTCTGCTTGTTGTGCTCAACCGGCTTAACTGACAAATTTAAAAATAACCAGACTGATCGCCAATAATGCCATCCCGGTAACCAAGCCATAAACGGTTTCATGGCCTTTGGCATAGCGTTTGGCTGTGGGCAATAACTCATCCAGAGCGAGAAATACCATCACCCCGCCAATTACTCCAAATACTGCGCCATACACACTAAAACTCATAAAAGGGGCAAGAATAAAATATCCCAGTGCAGCCCCCAATGGCTCTGCTAAAGCGGAAACAAAACTGGCCCCAAGTGCCAGATCTTTACGTGCTGTTGCCATATAGACCGGCAGTGCAATCGCAATACCCTCCGGAACATTATGAATGGCAATCGCAACTGCTAAAGGGGCGCCAAGCGTCGGGCTCTCCAAGGTAGCAAAAAAAGTCGCCAGTCCTTCAGGAAAATTATGCGCAGTAATCGCAAATAAAGTCAGTAAACCGGTACGCATCAATTGTTGCTGATTCATATCTTCCGGGCCTGTCTGTTCAATGCTTTCATGCGGATTTGGCACGAAACGATCCAGCAGCAACACCAACATGATCCCCAACAAGAATGCAAAAGTACCCAAGGCAAAACCATATTTAGCATCAAAGGCCTGACTAAAGGACTGAATGGATTTATTCAGGATTTCAGTCAGTGAAACATAGACCATGGCACCGGCAGAAAAGGCCAGACCAAAAGAAAGCAGGCGATAACTCGGCTGTTTGAAAAATAAAACCAGTGCACCACCGATCACGGTTGCCAATCCTGCCAGAAAGGTTACCGCAAATGCGATCCAGACCTGATACTGCAAAATGGTGTGCATAGCCATGCTCCACTTTAAAAACAAGAAAGTCATTATCATAAATGATAATGACTTTCATTTGCGTATTTTACCAGTAATAACTGGTTTTTGACTTAAAGAGTATGCTGGTCTTTTACTTCTTCAAGCACTTCATCCAGCTCTTCAGGATTTTTCATCAAATGTAGAATGGATAAGACTAATCCACCCCACAAAAACAGCATAGAAATAATCATCATGACGATTGCAGAAGTATTCATATTTTCTCTCCTAGCGGTCTTTAACGCGAGCCAAAATAAAAGCAATGACTGCACAGAAAATCACGCAGCCCCAGCCAAATAACCACTGCAGACTTATACTATAATCACCATAACCTTTTAATAACAAGTTAAAGATGGTCATTCCTAAAGTAACCAGCAAAATCAAAGAGGTAATCACCGTTAAAGTGAAATCCCAGCCTTTGCCCAAATGTACCGTGGAAATGGCATTGACGTGATTACGAATTTCCAGCAAAGCTGAACGTTTGAACCAGGCAATACTGATAATTGAAATCAATGCACCACCGATAATGCCGATGTTATTGATAAAATGATCAATGATATCCACCAGCTTAATCGAATTCACGCTGGAGAATAAAAGGATGGATACAACCGCGCTACCGCCACCCACGATTGTTACCGCTTTCTTACGGCTCCATTTCAGCTTGTCCATCATGGCAGCAATTGGAACTTCCAAAATACTCACCATCGATGAAATCCCGGCAACAAACAATGAAGCAAAGAACAGGATACCGAACAAGTCTGCACCCGCACCCAGGCTAGAAATAATTTTCGGGAAGGCAATGAAGGCCAGTCCAATACCGCCGCTGACGACATCCTGAACATTACTGTTCGCAGTAAATGCCATAAAGCCCAGCGCTGCGAAAATCCCGATACCCGCCAAAATTTCAGTTGAAGCATTGGCAAAGCCCACAATTAAACCCGAACCGGTTAAATTGGTTTTCGGCTTTAAATAAGAAGCATAGGTCACCATGATCCCGAACCCGACTGAAAGCGAGAAGAAGGTATGACCATAAGCCGCCAGCCAAACTTTATAGTCCATCATGGCAGACCAGTTTGGAGTGAAGAAGGCATTTAGACCGTCGACCGCACCCGGTAAACGAAGTGCCTGAATCACTAAAAGGGTAAATAAGACAAATAATAATGGCATGAAAATCTTGTTGGAAAGTTCCACACCCTTTTTCACCCCACCGTATAAAATCACCAGGGTTAAAGCCCAGATTCCCGCCAATGGCCAGAAAATATGGCTCACAAAACTCGGATCAAAACCGGTAGCTTCAGAGGTTTGTAAATAGGTTTTAAAGAAAAAACCTTCCGGATCACTGCCCCACATCTGTCCAATGGAGAAGTACACATAACTGCCAGCCCAAGTCAAAACACTGGCATAGTACAAACCAATGATGATACATACACTGACTTGCCACCATCCGAGGGTTTCACCGCCACGGAATAATTTGCGATAGGCTTTTGGAGGTGAGCTATTACTTCTATGCCCTACGGCATAATCGAGAAATAAAAGCGGTAAACCTGCAGTAATCAAAGCAATAAGATAAGGAATAAGAAACGCGCCACCACCATTTTCATAGGCGACGTACGGGAAACGCCAAATATTACCTAAACCGACAGCCGATCCGACCGCTGCAATAATAAAGCCGGATCGTGATGACCAGTTTTCACGAGAATCTGTCATAAAACACCTAAACCTTAGGTATCTTTAAATGCTGCTTGTTATCTGGGTTATTTCGCGAGCAAAAAAGTACCTTTTAAAAATAATTCTTGTGTCTGATTTAGAGGTTACACCTTTTGAGTGCAAGGTTCTCAAATGCAAACAGATGAACCTGAAATTGAATCTTGGTTAAAAATTACAATTCAAGCCGATCTTTTGTATGAATTTAACAATACTCATTTTTGAAAGAAGTTTCTGTAATTTCTCTACGAAGCATCTATTTTTTATAATATATTGAGTGCGAATGTTCATTTAATCAGCTGATTTTCACTTCAAGCCGAGCATTTACTCATAAACTTTTGTAATACATCAACTGAATATAAAAACTTGGCGTTATTTAATAAATGCATTGCCTATTATTAAAACCTTTTAAAAATAGAAACACCGTTATGCTATTTTCAAGTATCTCGCTCTCTGCTTTAGATAAAATTTGCTTTAATTTCGAGCAATAACAACGATGCAATTTCTTAGCATTCACTATATGATGCGCTGAGTTGAGTCTCGATTCACTGTATTTAAGTCAGAAAAAGATTTTTCAAAAATAACAGTTCACATCACTTCAGGATTTTTATGCAATCATTCAAAATTCTTTGCTTAGCCGTTGGATTGGGTGCATTCAGTTCCACCCAGGCCGATGTTGTTGCGGTCAAAGGCAATATTGATTATTGGAACTACAGTACCGATTTAACCCAACCGGCATCGCCCCTTCCACAAGCTCAACTGGAAGACGATGATGCGTTATCGTTTTCGGTTGCAGTCGAACATCCGGTGCCATTTTTGCCTAATGCAAAAATTAAACATAGCCATCTACAAGCTGACAGTGAGCAAAGTCTTGCCGGAGTAAACAGCCATCAGGTTGACCTCACTTATACAGATTTCATTCTTTATTACGAATTACTGGACAATATTGTCGATGCCGATGTCGGCTTTGGAGCCAAACGTCTAAGCGGAGATATCCTGCAAAATTATACCGACACATTCGATGTGAGTAGCACGCTACCGATGCTTTATGCCCAGGCCGGGGTAAACCTGCCTTTTACCAGTTTAAGTGCAAGAGCTGAAGCCAGTTTTGCTGCACTGGATGATGAGCAAATTAGCGATGCTCAAGCAGAACTCAAATATAACTTCATCGATAACCTGCTGGTCGACGTAGGCGCCAGAGTCGGCTACCGTATTCTGGACATTCAACTGGAAGAAGGTTCAAATACAGAAACCAAACTTAAATTTAAAGGTCCCTATCTGGGCATAGAAGCACATTTTTAAAGCAATAATGTAAGCTTTTACTTACATGGACTGCAGAAAATGAAAGCTATGCATCAGGCTGAGTTCAGATTATATTTAACTCATACAGAAACAGGATGTTTCTAAAATAAAAAGAATAAAAGTACAAACAGCAGGATGCTGAGGTAGAACAGGAGTGATACCTTGAACAAATACGGAAGAGCCTCGACAGGATGTCGGGGCTTTTTTATGTTATTTATGTAGCATCGAGGTATGAAGAAAAATTTAGAATTTTTTATATAACCGAAAAATAAAAATTACAACATAGCGACAAATTCAAGCTGTGACTACGCTAATTAAGCACTCAATCAACAGTTACTTGTTTGAAGATTGTTTGCTCGGATCATCTGCAGACTTAACACATGTCAAAGCAAATGAACCCATTGCTTCAACTTGAACCGTTACTGGTGTCACTGACATGGCATAATGCCGCATTTTCGCTGGAAGGCGTGCATACCCGCCTACTGGCAATTTTTTCATCTTCGACTGATTAAATTTTTTACCCTTGCTCAGTGAAAATGTACCTGAGATCACGCTCACATCTTCATCCTTGGGAAAAGGCGACACAAGCGATTATTTTTTCATCTCATATCTACCTTTTTGATTTAATATTGATTCATGAATCAATCATGATTGGTTAAGCTGCTTTTATTTGCCAGTAAGTAAGTTATTAACGTCAAAAACTGCCTAATAAAATAGGTCCGCTCATTTTATACTCTCTTTACGCTGAGCGAACAGTAAAGCTCATCCGCTCGATTTCATCAACTTGTTACTATATTTTCCCCACACATAAAAAAAGCCCCCTCATTAGAGGGGGCTTTAGAATAATGAGCTG
>DKLL01000277.1 GCA_002455755.1 Acinetobacter sp. UBA6641 | reverse complement strand
AACCGGGTAAAAACTCTCGATACCGTAATGCGACTGTAGAAGAAAACCTGGCGCGTTTTGAACAAATGCGTAATGGCGAGCTGGGTGAAGGTCAGGCTGTACTGCGTGCCAAGATTGATATGGCTTCTCCAAACGTGCATATGCGTGATCCAATCCTGTATCGAATTCTGCATTCTGCTCATCACCAGACTGGCGATAAATGGAAAATCTATCCAATGTACGACTATGCGCATCCATTATCCGATGCCATTGAAGGGGTAACTCACTCTTTATGTACTTTGGAATTCCAGGATCACCGTCCGTTTTATGACTGGGTGATCGAGAAAGTCAAATCTCCAGCCGTTCCACGTCAGTACGAATCAAGCCGTTTAAATGTCGATTACACCATTACCTCTAAACGCAAACTGCGTAAACTGGTAGAAGGTGGCTTTGTACAAGGATGGGACGATCCACGTATGCCAACCGTAGTCGGTATGCGCCGTCGCGGTTTCACGCCTGAAGGCCTGCGCGATTTCTGTAAACGTGTCGGTGTGTCGAAGTCTGACGGTATTGTCGATGTGGCAATGCTGGAATACTGCATCCGTCAGTCTTTGGAAAATACCGCTGCGCGCGGCATGGCAGTGCTTGATCCAGTCAAAGTGACATTAACAAACCTACCAAACGATATGGATTTGACTCACGCACGTCATCCAAACGTCGATATGGGCGAACGTATCATTCCATTAACGTCAGAGATTTACATTGACCGTAAAGACTTTGAGAAAGTACCCCCGAAAGGCTTTAAACGTTTAATTCCAGAAGGTGAAGTACGTTTACGTCATGCTTATGTGATCAAGTGTGATGAAGTGATTAAGGATGAAAATGGTGAAGTGGTTGAGCTGAAATGTTCAATTGACCCGGAAACTTTAGGCAAGAACCCGGAAGGCCGCAAGGTGAAAGGCGTGATTCACTGGGTTTCTGCAACCAAGGGTGTGCCTGCTGAAGTCCGTATCTACGAGCGTTTATTCACTGAATCTGATCCGGAAGTGGGTGATGACTTCCTTGCCAACTTAAACCCAGAATCACTGAAAGTGGTTCAGGCAGTAATTGAACCGGCTTTAGCTGAAGCGAAGCCTGAAGACCGTTTCCAGTTTGAACGTGAAGGTTACTTCGTTGCAGACCAACATGATCATACAGCAGCAAAACCGGTGTTTAACCGTATTCTGGACTTAAAAGACAGCTTTAAGCCTGGAAAATAACCTTGCTGATGCTCTAAGATGATTCACTGTTGAGTCAAAAAAATTTAGATTAAGCTCAACTTCGGTTGGGCTTTTTCATGACAGCTATTTTATAACCATTGAAGCGACCAGGTTTCATGAGGGGAAATTTGTGATTATTCGAGATAAAAATAATAGCTTTATGCTGTTATTTGCATGGCATGGCACAATTTTACCTAAAGTGATGCCAGCTCTAGCGGTTGTAGTCAGTTTATCGGCACTGTTGGTGTATTTGAGTGCAGCGCATTTCTTGACTACGCCAGAAGTTCCTGCCATCGGCTTTACCATCTTCGGTGTGATTCTTTCGATCTTCTTAAGTTTTAGGAATACGGCTTGTTATGACCGCTGGTGGGAAGGGCGCANNATAGTCATGTGCTGGAAGATTCTCAACGTCAGATTTTGATGTATCGTGTCATGTTATTTTGCTACCTACTCCGCGACCGATTACGTCATCAAGCGCAAGATATTCAACATTTCCAAAATTATGTCAATTTAAGCGATATGCAATGGCAGCAATGTGCTGAACATATCAATGCACCGCAGTATTTACTTGAGATCATACAAAAGGATTTGATACTGTTTTATAAGCAAGGTCAAATCAGCGACATTATCTATAGCACCTTGACTCGACACACGGTTGCCATGGGTGATATTCATGCAGGCTGTGATCGTATTATGACTACGCCATTGCCATTTTCTTATTCAGTTTTATTACATCGGGCAGTTTATTCATTCTGTTTAATTTTGCCGTTCAGTATTGAAGCGAGTTTCGGTATTTGGACCCCTGTAATTGTGGCATTAATTGCCTATTTGTTTTTAGGTTTAGATGCACTCAGTGCAGAGTTGGAAGAACCCTTTGGACTTCAGGAAAATGATTTACCCCTCAATTCGATTGTGCGAAATATTGAACGGGAAATGTTAAGTTCATTAGGGGCTGAAATTCCACCAGTACTTTCAAGCTATAAAGGTAATTTAAGTTAAGTTTAGGAAAATCATTTTTGTCTCTACATGGCGCCGTTTAAGTCTTTAACAATTCAGTGATAGCCATTAATTTCAGATATGTGCTATCACTAACAAGAAGAATAAAAAGGAAGATCTCAATGAGCGTAGTCATAGAAACCCAGATGTTAATTCGCAAATCGGTTGCGGAGGTGTTTAATGCTTTTGTTGATCCAGAAATCACCCGCAAGTTTTGGTTTACTTCCTCTACCGGACACTTGATAGAAAACAGAACCTTAGACTGGTATTGGGAAAAATATGAAGTGACAACCAGTGTTTTTGTAGAACAGCTTATTAATAATCAATTAATTCAGATCAGGTGGGGCGAACCAAAGTCAACGGTAGATTTTATTTTTGAGAAAATATCTGACAACGAGACCTATATTAGAATCCTGAACTACGATNNTTTTAAAATTTTAAATTGGCTAAACTCAAAATTAAGGATTTTTCTGTTCAGGCTCTTTTAATAATAAAGAGGGCGGCAGAGGCGTCTTGGCCTTATCACGTAACTTTTTCTTAATGTACAACACCAAAGCAAAACAGGTGGTGGTCAGGGTCAGAAACAGGCTGTTCATAAAGCTCATGATAGAACTGACATAACCGATGGTGGTTAAGCGGTTCATCATCTGAATGACCTGTGGACTGCTTTCTACACCCGTAATTGCCCAGGTACATAAGTGTTCGCAATTATTAATAATCAGATGATACTGGTTTTCGTGCATGCGTGAACGCATACGCCGTACCACTTTGCGGCCACGAAATTTGGGACTGTGATATTGTTGGATAATGATGGTTTTACCAAAACTGAATTTTTCCAGTGAAGTAATTTCAATGGGGCGTTTCTTAAATAAATGGGCAAAACCTGAATAATGAATGACCCGGCCACGACCTGCATAAATGCCGTGGTGAGAATATCCAAAGTGTTTAACAATAAGATGTGCCCCTAAAGGAAATCGCGTTTTCTGCTGTTGCATGTAGACGTTTAACCAATAAAGTTACAAATATATTTTAGTAAGTTAGTTTACTGCTTCTTTGTTAAAGAATCGACTATTTCACTCAGGCAAATGGTTTTTTATGAAACAATGGCTTTGCGTATTGGGCTAAGGCATGAATGCTGGACAAGATGGAAATGAAAATGACAGCTTATTTTAAATATGCACTCTTGACTGTTATAAGTTTCGCCCAGCTCGGCCATGCAGATATTAATAGCCAGCATTGGCAAAATGAAGTGCTCGATGTTGATATTATAAAAATAGATCAGCCACAAAACTTGCGCCTGTTTTTAAAGGATCGCCAGACCCATCAACCATTACGTAAATTTAAGGCCGTAGCAAAGCAGCTGAAAGCATGTGAAAAACTGCTTTTTGCCATGAATGCCGGAATGTATCATGCAGACTATGCTCCGGTTGGGTTATATGTTGAAGCATCCCGGCAACAGCAAAAACTTAACACGGTAAAACAAGGTTATGGCAATTTTCATCTGCAACCCAATGGTATATTGGCCTGGAATTCAAAGCAAAGCCTGATTGTCACAACGCAAGATTATCAAAAGCTTAATTTTAATGCCAAATACGCGACGCAATCTGGACCCATGCTGGTAATTGATGGGCAGATTAATCCCAATTTTCTAAAAGATTCAGATTCATTTAAAATCCGTAATAGTGTAGGGATGAAAGATCAAAGCTTATATTTCGTTATCAGTCGAAATGCAGTCAGTTTTTATCAATTTGCACAATTTTTTAAAGATCAGCTAAACGTGCAACAGGCCTTGTACTTAGATGGCTCAATCTCAAGTGCCTATATTCCGCAATTAAAGCGCTCAGACTCACTGTTTAATTTAGGCCCAATAGTTGCCTATATTGACCAACAGAGCTGTTCTCCGCAATGAATGAAGCTCGCTAGCCATTAAAATTTGTATCCAATTTTTAAACCGTAACCTATGGCATGGTTGTGATTAAATTTACCGACCTGTGAGGCTTCAGATACACCGGGAAGGGGAAGATAATACGTGCCATCTTGTGCGGTTGCATCACCAAGCCAATAGTATTTGACACCACCTGAAATAAAATAGTTGGGTTCAGGATTAAACTGTAATCCCAGGCCTGCACTGCTGTAGCCTTTGGTGGGATTTAAAATTGATGCGGGATTTCCCGTGCCTGAATCCCAGCCCAGATCAAATGCAGCGGACCATTTCGTGGTCAATTGTCTTGCAAGGCCTAGGGTTACACTCCATTGGTTATTTTGATAATCATCCAGATTAAAGCCTTCAGTATACGCACCATTACTCAGTGTCGTGGTGGCAAGTTTTGACAATGCACCGAACTGGGTAGGACGAATGCTAAAATCCTTCCAGTTGACCCAGCGAATGGTCGTGTACAGTAAAGTTCCGCTTATGATATCGGTTTGAAAATCCAGGTTGACCGATTGTGGAGTGGAAATTGTGGTTTCAGCATTTACCGCGAATACTAGCGGTGTGCCTAAAATGTTTTCTTCCACATTAATTTTGTGATTGATTTTGGAGTGATAGGTCAGGGCGACCTTTAAGTCTATTTCAGGAATCTGATAGGCAAGACCCGCTTTCCACCCGAGCGCAGCATCTTGCTTAAATTTTGCGTTATAGCCATTAAATTCTGCATATACCCGTCCACGAAGTGCAACCTGACCTTTCACGGTTTGATAGGCAGGACCGGCATACAGATTAATATTTTTGACAGGTTGATAGCCTAAAATAAAACTCAGGTTCTGGCTGTCGAGATTGACCTGAGTACCTTGCTGGCTCAGCGCCGTATCGGAGAAACTGCCATTGTCTTTTAATGGATAGTGCAAATCTGAACCAAAGGGCTGATCATAAAGAATGCCAAAAGAAAAATTTGGAACGAACTGCAGTTTCAGCGCGGCACTATGATACTGGAAATTCTGGGCAATATTATCGGTTGTATCATCATTATTGTTCGAGTTAACCAGATCCGGGCGTGAACCGAGGGTATGTCCGGACACTTCAGGATCGGCAGCAGTAATCGTGGCTTCAAAATAATGCCCGGATTCCAGAAAAGGCAACACCGATTGTCCTGATTGATCCATGGCTGCCGCCAGACTATGGTTTGAGATTAGGCTGCATAATATTGCCAGTCTAGGATAATACCGTTTCATATATTTTCCCTTTTAGGCTTATTTTTATTCTTTTGCTCTTGTCGTTTTTTATCTTTTATTTTTAACTGTTTTATTCTTAATTATTTGCTTGGCTTTTATATTTTTTGAATTCTAAGTGTAGTAAAGCACTTTTAAATTGTGAGTAACAGCAAATTCTGGATGAATGATGAGAACTATGTTTCGAAGTATTAAAATTTAAGAATAAACCACTACGGAACAATTTTAATGGGCAAATAAAAAGGCATTTAGTGGACTAAATGCCTTTATCTAGAGCGTTTAGACTCTATTATTGAAGTGGTAGATGCTGTAATTCATTTAACTCTTTACGGCTATAACCTCTGGAAATTAAAACTTTTTTAATTCCAGTGATGACCTTTTCATCTGTTGCTTTAGTTAAAGCCTCGATCAATTGTTCATTCGATTTACAAGAGCAATCATTTTCGACACACGAGATTTGATTCTTGTGTTCGTTTTGCTGTTGATTAGCAGAAAACAGCTTTTGCCAAAAACTCATAGAGCCTTCATATGCAACCTAACATAGATCGAAATATATCCAATTTTTTGAGGAATACAAGTCTATATCAGTGATAAAAGCAGCAGTTAGACACGAAATTTTCCGATGGTAGCAGAATAATTTAACGGTATTATGACAGTCACTACGTTATGATGATTTATAAACACTTAATTTTCA
>DKLL01000205.1 GCA_002455755.1 Acinetobacter sp. UBA6641 | reverse complement strand
GCCAATCGCCCATGATGTGGTTCTCTGGCTATGAAGAAAGCCGTAAATCTCCCTTTGTCGGCCACTACTATTTAACCGGTGATACCGCAGAAATCCATGCTGATGGCAGTATGAGCTTCGTTGGACGTAGTGATGATGTCATTACAACGTCAGGTTATCGGGTCGGCCCGTTTGATGTGGAAAGTGCCTTGCTGGAACATGATGCCGTGATTGAAGCAGCAGTCATTGGCGTGCCTGATCCTGAGCGTACCGAAGTGATTAAAGCCTTTGTGATTCTGGCGAATAATTTTGCAGCTTCGGCCCATCTGGAAGAAGAGCTGGGTCAATTTGTGAAAAAGCGGTTATCTGCGCATGCCTATCCACGCCTGATTGAATTTGTGACTGAATTGCCGAAAACCCCAAGCGGTAAAATTCAACGCTTTTTACTGCGCAATCAGGAAATCAACAAGCAGCAAGCCAAGACCGCATAACAGCTAAAGCCAACAGATTGAATAAGAAGATTAAATAAAGAGATTGAAGGAAGAATCCATGCAATTAACGGAAGAACAACAACTGATTCAGGACATGGCAAAAAGCTTCGCCCAGGAACAGATTAAACCCTTTGCCGGCGAGTGGGATCAAAAAGGCATCTTTCCTAAACAGGCCTTAGCCCAAATGGGAGAGCTGGGTTTTTTAGGCATGCTGATTCCGGAAGAATGGGGCGGCTCGGGCACAGGTACGCTGGCTTATGTTCTGGCCTTAGAAGAAATCGCTGCGGCCGATGGTGCAACATCTGCGATTATGAGCGTACATAACTCTGTAGGGTGTGTGCCGATTTTCAAGTTCGGGACGGAACAGCAAAAGCAGGATTTTCTAAAGCCTTTGGCTCAAGGTGAAATGATTGGTGCCTTTGCCTTAACCGAACCGCATACCGGATCGGATGCTGCCGCGATTAAAACCCGGGCGGTCAAGGACGGCGATCATTACATTCTGAATGGCGCGAAACAGTTCATTACTTCTGGCCACAATGCCGGGATGATTATTGTCTTTGCCGTGACTGATCCAGCTGCGGGGAAAAAAGGTATGAGTGCATTCTTAGTGCCGCGCGACACGCCCGGTTATGAAGTGATTCGGGTCGAAGAAAAACTCGGCCTGCATGCTTCGGATACCTGTCAGATAGCCCTAACTGATGTCCGCATTCATGAAAGTTTAAGACTCGGTGCCGAAGGCGAAGGTCTGAAAATTGCCCTCGCCAATCTGGAAGGTGGGCGAATCGGTATTGCCGCACAAGCAGTGGGANNATTTTTGAACAGCAGGCGATTTCGTTCAGGCTGGCCAGTATGGCGACTGAAATTGAAGCAGCACGCCAACTGGTTCATTTTGCTGCACGTAAAAAGGAAGCTGGCGAAAGCTGTTTGACTGAAGCCTCCATGGCCAAACTATTTGCTTCGGAAATGGCCGAACGCGTGTGTTCCAAGGCGCTACAAATTTTTGGTGGCTATGGCTATCTGAAAGATTTTCCGATTGAACGCATCTATCGGGATGCGCGGATTTGTCAGATCTATGAAGGCACCAGCGATATTCAGCGTCTGGTGATTGCACGCAGTTTATAAGGAATTAAAAAGGATTTTTATCATGCAATGGCAAACCATTTTACTCGAACAACGTAACGGTGTTGGACTGATTACCTTAAACCGTCCTCAGGCGTTAAATGCACTGAATAACCAGCTGATTGTCGAGGTCAATCAGGCTCTTGATCAGCTGGAAAAAGACCCCGAAATTGGTTGTATCGTGATTGCCGGTTCGGAAAAAGCTTTTGCTGCTGGTGCCGATATTAAAGAAATGGCAGATCTGAATTTTCCGCAAATTTATCTGGACGATTTTTTTAGTCTGGCCGACCGGATTGCGCAGCGCCGTAAACCTTTAATTGCCGCAGTGAGCGGCTTNNATGTGCGACTTTATTTACTGCGCTGATAATGCAAAATTTGGTTTGCCTGAAGTTACCTTAGGCGTGTTGCCCGGCATTGGCGGGACCCAGCGTTTAACCTTGGCGATTGGTAAGGCCAAAGCCATGGAAATGTGCCTGACTGCACGGCAGATGGGGGCGCAGGAAGCGGAACAAAGTGGTTTGGTCGCTCGGGTTTTTGCCAAGGAAGAATTGCTGGAACAAACCCTGCAAGCTGCCGAGAAAATTGCCGAGAAATCCTTGCCGGCAGTCATGATGATTAAGGAGTCGATTAACCGGGCCTTTGAAGTCAGTCTGGCCGAAGGATTGCGTTTTGAACGCCGGGTATTCCATTCCATTTTTGCTGGTGCTGACCAGAAAGAAGGTATGCAGGCCTTTGTCGAAAAACGCCCGGCTAAATTTACCCATCAATAAAACAAGAATAGGAAAAGCATAATGAGTAATGAAAATAATTTAGCAATTCGGGCGGAGGGAGGTCTGGGCATCATCAGCCTGGACCGCAGCAGCCATTTAAATGCCTTAACCCTGCCGATGATTCAGGGCATTCAGGCACAACTCGATCAGTGGCGTCATGAGCCACAGGTACAAGCGATTCTGATCAATTCCAACAGTCCCAAAGCCTTCTGTGCCGGAGGCGATATCCGTTATCTGTATGACAGCTATCAGGCCGGCAATACCCAATATCAGGATTTTTTTGCCACCGAATATAAAATGCTGGGCACACTGCGCAATTTCCCCAAACCCGTGATCGCGATGCTGGATGGTTATGTCCTGGGTGGCGGTTTTGGCCTGGCGCAGGCGTGTCATATTAAAGTGACCAGCGAAAAATCACGTTTTGCCATGCCGGAAACCGCGATTGGCTTTTTCCCGGATGTCGGTGCAACCCATTTTCTGTCCCGACTGGATGAAGTCGGTGTCTATATGGCCTTGACCGGTGAACAGATCAGCAGCAGTGATGCGCTGTATCTGGATCTGGTCGATTATCATGTGCCGGGTGAGCTTTTTGCTGAATTAGAAGCAGCATTGATTGCAGCACCGGTATTAAACCCGATTGAGATTCAAAAGATCATTAGTTCCTATATTACGCATCCGGTAGAAAGCGAGCTGCAAAAACGTGCAGATCTGATTAATCAGCATTTTGGCTATCAACACCTGGAGGAGATTGAACAGAGCCTTGATCATGCAAGTAGTGCAACTAATCAGGAATGGGCCAACAAAATGTTGACGATCTTGCGGCAGCGTCCGGTCATGGCCAAGCAAACCAGCCTGAAGTTACAGCAAGCTGGACAGAATTTGTCACTGGAAAAATGCATGCAGCTAGAACGGGATTTGCAGGATGTCTGGTTAGAGCAGGGCGACTTTATTGAAGGCGTTCGCGCACTGATTATTGATAAAGACAAAAATCCACAATGGCAAACAGACAATTCAAAATTTGAACAAACGCTGGAAAAGCTCTGGCCTGTCTGGACTCAGCAACAGATAGATTCGCTTTGTTATAAATAATCGGTATTTATTTTAAATAACGAAGTGGGTCACGGATGACACTGCTAAAAAATACAAGAGGGATATATATGAAACCCGAACAACAATCACAGCCTCAAGCTAAAAAGTCTTCCCACCGTTTGGCTGGTATATCCAGTATGGTGGGTACAACTATTGAATGGTACGATTTTTTTATTTACGGTGCAGCTGCCGCATTAATTTTCAATAAACTCTTCTTTCCTAATCTAGATCCATTGATGGGTGTAATGGCTGCATTTGCTACTTATGCAGTAGGATTCATTGGCCGTCCTCTGGGCGGAATTGTGTTTGGTCATTTTGGAGACAAAATTGGCCGTAAAGCCATGTTATTGACTACGCTGATTATGATGGGTATTCCCACCGTTCTCATTGGTTTATTGCCCACTTATGAAAGTATTGGCTATTGGGCTACGGTATGTCTTGTCATACTGCGCTTTATACAAGGTATGGCGATGGGAGGAGAATGGGGCGGTGCCGTTTTAATGGCAGTTGAACATGCACCCGAGGGAGGCAAGGGATTTTGGGGCAGTTTACCTCAGGCCAGTGCAGGTGGTGGACTCATGCTTGCATCAATCGCGCTGGGGTTGGTATCCATGCTGCCAGAAGCCAGCCTATTTAGCTGGGGATGGCGAATTCCATTCCTTGCCAGTATTGTCCTGTTAGGGGTGGGCTGGTATATCCGAGTCAAAGTTCCTGAGTCCCCAGATTTTGAAAAAGTTAAAGACCAGGCACAGGAAATTAAAGTACCCGCTTTGCAAGTTTTCAAAAACCATCCGCGAGAGCTTCTAACCATTATTTTTGCTCGTGCCGCCGAGAATGCATGGTTCTATATTGCTTCCACCTTCGCACTCGCCTATACCACGACAAAACTTGGAATTCCCCGTCAAGACATTCTATTTGCCACAATTTGTGGGGGTGGCTTGATTATGATTATGACGCCTTTATTCGGACATTTTTCCGATAAGGTGGGCCAAAGAAACATGTTTATGTTTGGTCTGGTGGTGCTTGCACTTTATTGCTATCCATTTTTCAGTATGCTGGATACCAAAGACCCACTCTTGGTCTGGACTGCAATCGTACTTGCCATTGGTGTGGTTTTCCCACTGATGTATGCACCGCAATCGCAGTTATTCGCCCGACAATTCCCGACCGAAATCCGATATAGCGGCATTTCAATTTCTGTGCAGTTTGCCGGAGTCATTGGAGGAGGCTTGGCTCCCCTGATTGCAACTAAGCTGTTAAGTGTGGGTGAGGGCAGTCCTCATTTGATTATTACCTATATTGTAGGCATGGCAGTATTTGCGATCTTCTGTACGTGCTTTATGAAACGTGACAAGTTCAATAACCATCACTCCAACGTAACGGTAAAAAATGCAGCAGAAACAGATTTATCTCATCCTTGATATCCATAGATAAAATTTAATCAATTAAATCAACAAACAGTGAAATGAAGCCTTCTTTCTGGTCTTGGGAACAGGAAACAGCTTTCCAAGACCAGAAAGTGTGAATAAAACCCAGTTTAATATCAGGGGGACTATATTGTTCCCTTTTCGTATTAAAGACATCTAGAAAACTATAGCACCAGCATTAAAAATGCCGGACAGCTCATTCAAAGTGAGCCTGCCTTATACCCAGGAAAATGCTCGCACTTCATACAAAGGGTAATTCCCTGATAATTTTTATCTTTCGTCAAACCTGGCCGTGCTGATTTAAAGCATTAAGTGAAATTTTTATTTTGTAATTTTCTTGAAAAATTAAACTTAAGTTATTTGAATTATCATAAAAATATGGTAATAAATAAGGGTGATCTTTTTTTGATCATATTGATGTTTCGGGATGAAATATTTTTAAAAAAATTTAAATTTTTTAAAATAATCAGAAGGGAGTTTGGAAAATGCTTCAATTACTTATGAAATTATTTTGCTTACATGTATATGAATATGAACACATGCAAGAGATTGGGGAACATAAGGAATGCAGAAAGTGTGGAGTCAATAAATCACTTTAATTCAAGTCGATTTATAGCAAAAAAGAATGAGCTTTGAGCTCATTCTTTTTTTTTAAAGGTTAATAATAATTGATCAATATAACTTTATGTGAGTCCTTATCAAGGTTTTCAACTTTCAGTTGAGCGATATCATTGTTCGAATTTTTTAAAATTTTAGCCTGCGTATTTATATTTGAAAGTTGGCGAAGGTCTGAGGCTAAAATGTAAATATTTTTACAGTCTTTATTTTGTGAATTTTCTGCACAGCTAAACTCTACAATATTGCCTTGAAACTCAATATTTTCAGCATGGCCGACAGTAATGTTACACAGCACAGCGGCACAAAAAAAACCAAAAAAGTATTTTATTAACTTCATCTCACAATCCTTAGAAGAGATGCTCTATAGTTAATAAATACCTTTACATATTACTAAAATCAAGTTGTTTTATATTCTATATGCAAATAATCGATAAAGTGTGATCTGGGTCAATTAATCATATGTGATTGTGATGGTTGCCATGGCTTTTACATTTCCTGCGGAAACTTCATTATTTGTCTGGTAATAACGTGCTTTCATAGGCAAATTATATTGGCGAATCTGGTTCGAATTTATATTGCCGACATTAATTTTTTCACCTTTACTAATCACTTTGTTCTGATCCCTCATTAACAGTTGTACACCCACGCCATTGGCTTTTGAAGTCGTTGCTGTATTGGCTAATACATTTGTAGTGTTAGTTTCAGCGGGATAATCAAAAGTGAGTCCAATTTTACTTTCCACGTTAACGCCCGTATTGTTGCTTCCGCCATTACACAAAATATCGACATCAAAGATCTGTTCACCCTGCGTACTGCCTACCCCTTTAAAGTCTGATTTTTTTACGCTGGGCAGAGTGATGGTTTTATTGATATTGCCTTGAATTTCACATGAAGATGAGGCAATAGTAATGGCATTACCATACACCGTACTGGTCAATAAGGGTCTGTTTTCAAGGCCAGAAACATAGTAGCTGCTATATAACCCTGGAATAAGGCTGCCTGAACCTGAGTTATTCAAGGTTTTAATAATTTCTACTACAAAGTAACCTTGTCCCAGACTGTAGTAGATTAACGGGTCAAGATTCTTTTGGTACGGATAGTAACCTGAAAAGTTGGCGCTATCTTCAGCTTCCCGATATAAACGAATGCCAATACCGGGAATATTGGTATTGTAAATATTTTGTCCTAAAACACTTAAAGAATAACCCTGTTTAATATCGGCATAAATTTTATCGGAATAAGAGGTACAGCGAACTCTTGAATTATTGGGAACAATAGGAAATGTCGCTTTACGTAAAATAGTACCTACTGCATCGCTAGGTTTGACTACAACACGTCCGACCGCCATATTGACATCAACTGAAGTCAGACTTCCCCAGCCTAAAGTGGCATCATAACAGAATGCAGCACCGTGCTGGGATATGCCCAAACCCAAGATGCAAAACAGTACATTACTGAATAACTTGTAATTTACCGGCATATTGCCTCCGTCATTAAAATGTTCTGATCATTGGGCATTTTAGACACATCATATTGAAGATGACATTGCTGATCTTCAGCTTCACCCCATTTAATCTGGATACGGTCCGTTAAGGTATTGCTACGTAAATAAACCAAACTGCCTTGTGCGACCATACCTATATTTTGACCTTGACTGTCATAAACATCAGATGCAAAAGGAAGGGAGACACCATTGGCCTGAGTGCTTTGAATATAGATGGCTTTACCCGATTTAGTGGCAAAACTGACTTGTGCAATGGCACCGGCAAATGGCGCAATACGTTGACTGGTTTCTTCCAGTTCCACATTGGTTGACATATTTTGCGGGTCAAGGCTGATATCATTCAGGCGATATGGCGTGACATAAGGAACGACCGCATAGCCCGATTTATTAATATTGAGTCCCACGCCATTATTTACTTTTGCCCCACTTGCATTGGGTGCGTAGACCAAAACCATGGTTTGGCCCTGGTCGGGAGCGAATAACAGGCCTTTTTTATGTGCCACAATATTACCGCGGGCATTCAGCATGATCTGGTCGAACGTATCTGAATAACTATACGAGCCCCCCAGGGTGATGGCATTGGTGCGGTACTGTGCATTGACATTCAAATTAGCAGCATCATCAAATTCACCAGAAGCAGTCGCACCATAACTCAAGCGTTCATTGACTACCGCATTTACACCTAGAGTCTGGGTGGTTTTAGTGCTCATCGAATTAATATTGATTGAATGTTTTTTAAAGCTGAGTGGCATGGAAAGGCTGAGCATATATTCGGTNNGTTTCATTTTTATTCCAGTAATCAACCAGAGACCCCAGTGCATAAATGTTGCCCCAGCCGGTAGGCAAACCCTGATTGAGCGTGATCTGGAATTCGCTGCGCTGCTTTCCTATATTTTCAGAACTTATGCTTTTTTCATCCAGTTCTTGCGAGATAAGTGCATCACGTAATTTAAAGAAATTTTCAGTCGAATAACGATAAGCTGCAAGCGTCAAATTGGTATCTGTTGAGCTGATGAGTTTGCTATAGCTGATCCGGTAACTTTGACCTGAAGCTTTCGGTCGATAATCAAACTGCATATTTGAGTGGGTAATATCTAGTGCAATCGCGCCGATGGGGGTGGCAAAAGCACTGCCCAATGTGGCTGCGGAATAAG
>DKLL01000199.1 GCA_002455755.1 Acinetobacter sp. UBA6641 | reverse complement strand
TTGTGGCAAAGCCATAATAAAATCATGTGCATAAGCTGCTTTCGCTGCTGCAATGATGTCTGCGTCTGTTGCACCTTCAAGCTGCCCATAGGCGATATTTTCGCGCACAGTACGATTAAATAGCACCACTTGCTGATTCACCATAGCAATCTGGGTTCGCAAGCTATGAATATCTATATCCTGAATATTCTGCTGGTCCAGATAAATATGCCCAGAACTCAGTTCCTGAAAACGTACCAGCAAATTGACCAGAGAACTTTTGCCCGCGCCTGAACGACCCACCAATGCAATTGTTTCGCCAGCCTTGACATTCAAGTTAAAATCATGAATTGCTTGATTACCATCGGAATAAATTAGATTCACATCTTGAAATTGAATATTACCTTTAAGTACTAGAGTTAAAGTTCCTGTATTTTGCTCTTCAGGTAAATCGAGCAATTCAAACACTGAATGCGCAGCCGCCATACCACGTTGCAATTTTTCATTGATATCGGTTAATGCCTTAATCGGCTTACTTAACATACCCGCAGCAGTAATGTATGCAACAAACTCACCTGCACTGGTATCACGTAAAATTTCTGGTCGTAACGCAATCCAGATAATGATACCCATTGCAATCGACATAATGAATTGTACAACAGGGCTATTCAGTTGCTGCACCACCACCATTTTCAAACCACGTTTTAAGTTTTCAAGCGAGTGATCTTTGAAACGGGTTTGCTCATACTCTTGCCCACCAAAACCCTTGACCACTAAATTGCCATTTACCGTTTCTTGCACCACATGGTTAACATCTCCCATGGTATCCTGAACTTGCAAAGATAATTTACGCATACGTTTTGATGCTTGACGAACCAGAAAGCCCATCAGCGGAGCAAAAATCAGAATAATCAGAGTCAGTCGCCAATTGCTATATAACAAGTAGCCGAACAATCCAAGGGTAATCAAACCTTGTTGCACAATGGTTTTCAGTGATTCTGATGAGGCCGCTGTTAATTGCTCCACGTTATACATGATTTTGGCAGTGATATGACCACTGGCATTGTCCAGATAATATTGCGATGGAAGCTTAAGCAGTTTCGCAAAAACTTCCTGACGAATATTAAAGACCAGATTACGGGAAATGACTGCCGTATAATATCCGCCGATAAAAGAACCCAATCCACGGAAAAACATCAGCAAAATAACCAGGATAGGAAATATAGAAGTAAAGCCCTGATCTCTATGCTGGATGGCAGTGATGATTTTTTCTAATAATTTTGCAATAGATACTTCTGTTGCCGCACTGATTGCAAAACCAATAAAAACCAATATCGCTACACCCCAAAAAGGTTTCAGATACCCTAAAAGACGCAGGTAGACTTTAAAATCGTGCTTCACTCATAACCTCTAGACGGAACTTTGGTACTAATATTGACGTTAACAAAACCTAACTGTCCTGCTACATCCATAACGCGAATCACATCCTGATGCGTTGCCTTGGCATCAGCAGCAATGACAAACATTAAATCACGTCGATCATTGGAAATCTGTTTAATTGCGGTACTTAAATCTACAAGATCCTTGCTCGCAATCGATTGCCCATTAATAGAATAATGTCCAGATGAATCAACCACCACTTCAACTTTACGATCATATTGTTTAGGTGGTACCCCTTGCGCGTCNNCGCGCGTCCGGCAAGGTTAAGTTCATGCGGCTAAACTGGTTGAATGTGGTGGATAACAGCAAAAAAACCAGGATAAACAGTAAACAGTCAATCATGGGTGTTAAATTAATATGAATGTCCTCAACTTGTGTTCGTTTGAATTTCATTTTCCACCACCTTAACCTGCTTTTCTAACTTCTTGTTCTTCGGCAGTAGAATTTTGATAGAAAAGTGCAGCATGAAATAAGGTCGATTGCTGTTCAAGTTCTGCAATATATTCTTGCACCAGACGTTGGAAATAGCGATAGGCAAACAGTGCCGGAATGGCAATAAACATCCCTGCCGCAGTCGTGATCAACGCTTTGGAAATACCCGGAATCATTAAAGTAGGATTGCTATTGGTGCCCAAATCAATCACCAGAAAAGATTCGATAATCCCCAGAACCGTACCCAACAAACCCAATAATGGCGCTACCGCACTCAAGGTTCCCAAAAAATTGATATTTTTTTCAAGGTAGCCAATTTCTTGCGATGCCGTAGTTTCCATTTGCGCACGGGCAAATTGTTCATTTTGATTTTTACTTTGATAACCCGCCAGAAAAATGCGTCCTAAAGTACTGTTTTGCAGCCCTTGATTCAGCTGTAACTTTTGTATGACCACCTCGGCATTTTGCGCTGGATTTAGCAGCAATGCCTTAGGCAAAATCTTGGTTCTTTTTAACCGAAAGAAGCGCTCAATCGTAATTGCCACGGTAAAAATTGAACACAACACCAGGGGCAGCATAAGCCACCCACCCGCTTTGACTAATTCCCACATTTGTTTTCCCCAATAAAAACAAAAAAATTATTCTGCGAAACAAA
>DKLL01000240.1 GCA_002455755.1 Acinetobacter sp. UBA6641 | reverse complement strand
GCGCACACATTATGGTTTAAATGTGAGCCTGGACTTAAGCGAGTTTATGTTAAAACATAAATTGCAATGGTCGGATTTATTCCTGGGCTTAACTGCGGTACTTAAAACTTCGCAAGGTGAGCAATACTATGCGATGCAACATAGCAGTCCAAATGCAGACTTTCACAACAAACGTGACTGGCTACATCAGTTTTAAGACATAGCAGCAATATTCAAGCAATAAAAAAGTGAGGCAAAGTACCTCACTTTTTTATGTCTTTAATATGTACCTGAGGAAAATCTGCATAATTCCCTTCCTCGCCACTCTCTAGATAATCTATTCTGGCTATAGATCAGCTTTTTAAAGTAGGTTCATCATCGGACTTCACTGAGACCTTTTTCCACACATCCAAAGTATGTTCCTTAGAGCGTTTTAAAGTTTCAGCCAGATGATCTTTATGTTTGACTGAAATTTGGCTGACATCTTCTTTCAACTCTTTGCCAAGTTTCGATAAATCTTCAATTACTGCATTGAATTCCGATTTAATGAATTCCTTCAATTCAGTTAAATCTTTTTGGGAAAAATTGAGTTGCTTTTTAATGGTCTCAATACGTTGTAACAGATCCTGTTTCAGATTTTGAACTTGATCCTGTACATTGGCCTGCAGTTCTTTCGCTTCAGCTTTCACATTTTCAGTTGACTCTGTCACTGCTTCAGTCACTTTTTGCTGTGCATCTTTAGATGCCTGCTCCAACTTGTCCGCACCTTCTGCCACCACCTCTTTTAAAGTGGTTTTTGCTTTTACCGGCTTTTGCTCTACTGTCATGATCTTTTTTCCTATAGTTATTACATGAGAACCCTAGCGTATTCCGTTTTGATAAAATTTAAGTTTTGATTTGTTAGACAATTCTAATTTGCTTACATTTTATATACACAGCCGCACAAACAGAGTTTCAGTTAAAAAGCAAGGCATTTATCTTACAGTTTTACTTTAAAGCCGTTGGACTTTGATGGGCTTTCTGCGTATAATGCCGTGTTAAGTTCAAGCGAGCAGACATAGGGAGGGTAGGTTTTATAATAGCCTTCCTTTTTTTTCGTCTTCTCGCTTTTTTACAGCCTAAATTTCAGGAGCTTTGGTTTGAGCACCCCAGCAATTTTAGCCCTTGCCGATGGTACTATTTTTAAAGGTACTTCAATTGGCGCATCGGGTAGTACGACTGGTGAAGTCGTTTTCAACACTGCCATGACTGGCTATCAAGAAATTTTGACTGACCCGAGTTATGCACAACAACTTGTGACCCTAACTTACCCTCATATTGGTAATACAGGTTGTAATGATGAAGACGCTGAGTCAGGTCGAAATCATAAAGTATGGGCTAACGGATTGATCATTCGTGACCTGCCTTTATTGCATAGCAACTTCCGTGCTGAACAATCACTTGGTGATTATCTTAACCAACACAATGTTGTGGCTATCGCAGACATCGATACACGTAAATTGACGCGTATCCTGCGATCAAAAGGTGCACAAAACGGCTGTATCCTTGCAGGCGAAAACATCACTGAAGAAGAAGCTTTAGCTAAAGCACGCGCATTCGGCGGTTTAAACGGTTTAGACCTCGCTAAAGAATGCTGCGACCCTGAAGGTTTTGAATGGACTGAAGGTTCATGGGCTCTAGGCCAAGGCTTCACTCAACCAGAACTTAAATTCCATGTTGTTGCATACGATTACGGTGTCAAAACCAACATCTTACGTATGCTCGCAGACCGCGGTTGCAAATTGACTGTGGTGCCTGCGCAAACTCCTGCTGCTGATGTACTTGCGTTGAATCCAGATGGCGTGTTCTTATCGAACGGTCCTGGCGATCCAGCTGCATGTGACTACGCAATTGAAGCTGTAAAAACTATTGTAGAAGACGCTCGCAATATTCCTTTGTTCGGTATTTGCCTGGGTCACCAAATTCTTGCGCTTGCAAGCGGTGCTAAGACTGTGAAAATGCCTCACGGTCACCACGGTGCCAACCATCCTGTACAAAATCTTGACAATGGTACAGTGATGATTACTTCTCAAAACCATGGCTTCGCAGTCGATGAAAGCAACCTGCCGGATGTGTTGCGTGTAACGCATCGCTCACTGTTTGATGGCACCAACCAGGGTATCCATCGCACAGACAAACCTGCGTTCAGCTTCCAGGGTCACCCTGAAGCAAGCCCGGGTCCACATGACTGCGCACCATTGTTCGATCATTTCATCGAACTTATCGAAGCATCTAAGAAGTAATTAAGGAAGCATCATGGCTAAACGTACTGACATTAAAAGCATCTTGATTATTGGTGCTGGTCCGATTGTCATCGGTCAAGCATGTGAGTTTGACTACTCAGGTGCTCAAGCATGTAAAGCCCTTCGTGAAGAAGGCTACCGCGTTATTTTGGTCAACTCTAACCCAGCGACCATTATGACTGACCCGACAATGGCGGACGCAACTTACATCGAGCCAATCACTTGGCAGACTGTTGCTGCAATCATTGAGAAAGAACGCCCAGACGCTGTTCTTCCAACCATGGGTGGTCAAACTGCATTGAACTGTGCTCTTGCCCTCGATGAGCACGGCATTTTAGAAAAATACAATGTTGAATTGATCGGTGCGACCAAAGAAGCAATTGAAAAAGCCGAAGACCGTAAACTGTTTGATCAGGCAATGCGTAAAATTGGTCTTGAATGTCCAAAAGCTGACGTTGCTGAGTCAATGGAACATGCTTTAGAAATTCAAGCACGTTTCGGCTTCCCAGTGATTATCCGTCCATCATTCACGATGGGTGGTTCAGGTGGCGGTATCGCATACAACCGCGAGGAATTCATTGAAATCTGTGAACGCGGTTTCGATCTTTCTCCAACCAAACAATTATTGATCGATGAATCTTTAATTGGTTGGAAAGAGTACGAAATGGAAGTTGTTCGTGACAAAAACGACAACTGTATCATTGTATGTACCATTGAAAACTTTGACCCAATGGGCGTGCATACAGGTGACTCAATCACTGTTGCCCCTGCTCAAACGCTTACAGATAAAGAATTTCAACTTTTACGTAATGCATCTTTAGCTGTACTGCGTGAAATTGGCGTAGAAACAGGTGGTTCTAACGTACAGTTCGGTATTTGCCCAAATACTGGCCGCATGGTTGTAATCGAGATGAACCCACGTGTATCACGTTCATCTGCCCTTGCTTCTAAAGCAACTGGTTTCCCGATTGCGAAAATCGCTGCGAAACTGGCTGTGGGTTATACGCTTGATGAGTTGAAAAACGACATCACTGGCGGTACAACACCTGCATCGTTTGAACCTGCGATTGACTACGTAGTTACTAAGATTCCTCGTTTTAACTTCGAGAAATTCCCACAAGCTGATGCGACTTTAACCACACAGATGAAATCTGTCGGTGAAGTGATGGCGATTG
>DKLL01000187.1 GCA_002455755.1 Acinetobacter sp. UBA6641 | reverse complement strand
CAAACGCAGGGGCTTTTTTTATATACATGCTTTTTTATTCTACAAATAACAACTAAGTTTTATCCTTTCTGATCCACATTTTGTCTTGTCAATTCAAAAAATGATTAAAAACTAGACTCATGAGGCTAGAAATTTGGTCAATTTTAATACTTTAGTAGAGTGTTTAGTCAAAAACAGCTGTGTTCAACTGAGTTTATTACGAAAGTGTGGCGCTATATGTCATCAAAAATAATAAATAAGAGTTAGGGTCATGTGTCGTACTGAAAACAACGAATAACAACTCACAGGAGGTGAGTAAAAATGGCAGAAAACACGAAGAGACTAGCGAACACGATTAGTGTGAATGATGTGATTGATCAGGCAAAATTCACTAAATTTCACTTAAGTATTGTATTGTGGTGTTTGTTTATTGTCCTATTTGACGGATATGATTTAGCGATCAATGGTGTAGTTCTGCCTCTGCTGATGCAGGAGTGGGGCATGAGTGCTGTTCAAGCCGGTATGCTGGCAAGTACAGCACTCGCTGGCATGATGTTTGGCGCCATGCTGTTTGGTATGCTTGCAGACAAAATTGGTCGTAAAAAAGTTATTTTAATTTGCGTCTCTTTATTTAGTGGTTTTACATTTTTGGGTGGATTTGCAACAAATCCAACAGAGTTTGGTATTTTACGTTTTATTGCAGGTTTAGGGATTGGTGGCGTATTGCCAAACCTCGTTGCTTTAACATCTGAATATGCGCCTAAGCGTTTAAAAAGTACACTTGTAACCACAATGTTTAGTGGTTATGCCGTAGGCGGTATTATGGCTGCATTATGTGGTTCATGGTTTGCACCAAGTTTTGGCTGGGAAATTATGTTCTTCATTGCCGGTATTCCATTACTTCTTGTGCCACTTTTCTGGAAGTTTTTACCTGAGTCTTTAACTTTCCTGGTTAAAGAACAAAAAATGAATGAAGCACGTCGTTTTATTAAACGAGTTGAGCCAACTGCAGACGTAAGAGCAGATACTGAACTCGTTCTAGCAACAGGCGATCAGACACACAGTGCATCAGTAAAAGCTTTATTTTCAGAAAATCGTGCCACAGGAACATTCTTATTTTGGGTTGCTTTCTTCATGTGCTTACTCATGCTTTACGCACTTGGAAGTTGGTTACCAAAACTGATGATGGCTGCGGGTTATTCTTTAGGCAGCAGTTTAATGTTCTTATTAGCACTGAATATTGGTGCAGTAATCGGAACGATTGGTGGTGGTATTTTAGCAGACCGTTTTGACTTTAAACCTGTTCTTATTGGCATGTTAATTGTCGGTGTACTGTCTTTGGTTGGTTTAGGCTTTAATTCTCCACAGCCTGTTATTTACTTACTTGTCAGCTTGGCAGGTGCATCATCGATTGGTACAAGTATCTTGTTATATAGCTTTGTTGCTCAATACTATCCTGTTGCAGTACGCTCTACTGGTATTGGTTGGGCTTCTGCCGTGGGACGTACCGGTGCAATTGTCGGTCCAATCGTGATTGGTATGCTGCTTGGTATGGAATTACCACATAAATGGAATTTTATCGCGGTTGCAATTCCAGGCATTATTGGCATGATCGCTATTTCAATGATTAGTCAACCAAAACCTGTTCGTGTGGTAGTGAAACAATTGAAAGCAGCCAAAATTTAAACTGCCGTTATTCGCCCATCCAGTTAAAAAGCCCCTTTGAATGAAGGGGCTTTTCCATATCTTTTGTACAAGATCAAATTCATTAAAAAAATTCCGCTAGAAATTCCAATTTCATTAAAAAAATGATGATTAAATATTCAATAGTATATTTAAGTAAGTGTGATACATCACTTAAATAAATGCTTTTAACTAGGTCATAGCGGAATATCAATTAGTCTTATTGTGTGCTAAATCCGGCTTGCGTATATTGCGTGAAATTAAATATTCAGCTGAATATTTAAAGAATGTTACGGACAAGTACTCATGGGAGATGAGAACGATGACAATGGAAACTGTAGATATAAATTCTGTAGTCGACAATGCGAAATTTACGCCTTTTCACTTCAATGTAGTTGCTTGGTGTTTACTGGTAATTTTATTTGATGGTTATGATTTGGCAATTAATGGTGTAACTTTACCACTATTAATGAAGGACTGGGGCCTGAGTGCCGTTCAAGCGGGAATGCTTGCCAGTACAGCTCTTGCAGGCATGATGTTTGGTGCGATGATCTTTGGTTCCTTGGCGGACAAGATTGGCCGCAAAAAAGTGATCATGATCTGTATCGTTTTATTTAGCGGTTTAACCTTTGCAGGTGGTTTTGCTTCTAACCCAACTGAATTCGGCATTTTACGCTTCCTTGCCGGTCTTGGTATTGGTGGTGTGATGCCAAACCTGGTGGCACTGACTTCTGAATATGCTCCACAAAAGATGCGTAGTACCTTGGTGACTACCATGTTCAGCGGTTATGCGGTAGGTGGAGTCATGGCAGCTTTGCTTGGTTCATGGTTTACGCCTGATTTTGGTTGGCAAATCATGTTCTTTATNNCGTCGTATTGTGCGTCGCTTGTCACCGAATACTAAGGTTACCGAACAAACCACATTTACTTTACCACAGGAAAGTGTGCCTGAAGCAGCCAACGTGGTGAGCTTGTTCCGTCGTGGTCGTGCGGTCAATACTTTACTATTCTGGGTCGCGTTCTTCACTTGTCTGTTAACCATGTATGCACTGAGCAGCTGGTTACCGAAATTAATGATGGCGGCAGGCTACTCGATGGACAACAGCTTGATGTTCATGATGGTCATGAACGTGGGTGCGGTTGTCGGTATTGTGGGTGGCGGTATTCTTGCGGATCGTTTCCACTTGAAACCGGTGCTAATGTTCCTGGGTATGATGGGTGCGATTGTGATGAGCTCAATGGGCTTTGCATCTAACCAATTCTTACTTTACATCTTGGTGTTCCTGGCGGGTGCTGCATCGATCGGTTCGCAAATGCTTCTTTATAGCTATGTCGCCCAGTATTATCCGCTTGCTGTTCGTTCAACTGGGATTGGTTGGTCTTCTGCAATTGGTCGTATGGGCGCGATTGTAGGGCCAATCCTGATTGGTGGCTTACTGGGCATGAACCTGCCTGCTCATTTCAACTTTATGGCGGTCGGTTTACCGGTATTGATTACAGCAATTGCAGTTGCATTGATCATGCATGAAAATGAAGCTGACAAGATTGGTTCAGCAGATACAGTTGCAGCAAAAGCTTAAATATTAAGTTTGAAATAAGAAGCCTCCGAAAGGGGGCTTTTTTGTTAAAATACAAATATTAAAAGGGGCTATGATAAATGGAAGATATTGAGTTATACAATTTTGCGTCGGACGTTCTCTTAGCTATTACTAAGGACTTAAATAAGGGACTTTATTCTAAATATGAAATTGATCTTCAATTAGTTTTTAGTACAGAAGATAAAATCAGTGCGCATGCAAAAATTTTAGATAATGGTACACATTGTATTGTTATTAGTTATGAACTAATTAAAGCTCTTTATAATGATGCATTTGGTTTTTGTAATTTTATAAGAGAGAACTCTAGTAATATTAATTTCTTAAATTTTTTCGATGGTTTGTTAGAATTCCCTTTACTCCCTACAAGTTTCACATTTGAAGATAATATTAATAATATGTTTTTAAATTCGCTAACTTGGATCTATTTCCATGAATTAGGACATCTAGTACAAAAACATGGAGTGATCAGAGGAAATGTATTAGATATTCAAGAATATAATGTGAATGATGATAGCTCTGAAGTGAAAAATGAAGTAGCTTCCCTTTACCATGTTACTGAGATAGCAGCAGATTTTTACGGAGTTAATATAGTTATTCGTGAGCTGTTTAGACATTGGTATGGAAGAACAAATTTATTTTTAGATTCTAATTATATATTTGTATGTGGAATAACCTTATGTTTTTATAGGTTTTATGGAAAAAGATCCTTAATATTTAATTCTCATCCACAAGGAACACATCCTCATCCAATAATTCGAGCTGAACTAGCACTTCCAGCTATTACCGAACAAATAGATATGATTATGAAATCTCATTTACCCCCATTTATGGATAGGAAAATGTTAGTACATTTTTTAAATAGAGCGGGTTTAAGTGCTTCATTATATTGGTATTCAAGATATGAAATGGATCCTAGTGACTTATTAAGCTTTGTTATGAAAGGAGTTTTAAATAGGGAAGAAACAAAAACTTATATGCGTACCATAATTAGTACATGGGATAGTATTTCCTCAATTATTGAAACAAATAGTTTAGATAACAATAAATTCTCTCTGTTACAATTTAGTGATCAATTTAGAAGTTTATTAAAATGAAACTCAACTCATTCTCCCCAATCCCTGAAGATGATGAAGAACTTCATCTTCCTGAACTGGTGTACTGGGCCTCAGTCGGTGATGTTGAACAGGTCGAGCAGGGCTTACAAGAAGGTCTGGACGTCAACTCTGCCGATGAAGAAGGCTATAGCGCTTTACATGCAGCGGCTGAAAATGATCATTTAGAAGTCGTGAAACTATTGATCAGTAAAGGCGCGGATATTAATCATCGTAGTACCTATACAGCTTTGGAGCTTGCTGAAATGGCGGGTAATAAAGAAGTCGCAGCTTATCTTAAAAGCCTAAAAGGATTGGCTTAAATCAATTACTTAAATAAAAAACAAACCCCACAAGCTGGGGTTTCTTTTTGAGGACAGTCTAGGATTACGGAATAATATCCATATCTACTTCCAGTTCTTCAACAATCGCGGTATTAAAAGCGGGCAAATCATCAGGATTACGTGAAGTAATCAGCACCCAACCATTGGTATTGCAGCGGTGCACTTCTTCATCGACCCATTTTGCACCGGCATTTTGCAGATCCAGCTTAATACTTTTATAAGAAGTCAGATGTTTATCTTTGACCCGCCCTGCATCAATCAATGCCCATGGCCCATGACAGATCGCTGCAATCGGTTTCTGATTATCGGCAAAGGACTGAATGATGCGCTGGGCATCTTCATTAATACGTAATTTATCAGCATTCACTGTCCCGCCAGGGATGACTAGCAAATCATAATCTTCTGCACTGACTTCATGCATGGTGGTATCGGGTGTGTATTGTGCACTTGGCTTGCTATCACCTTCCATGGTGTGGACATCTTCATTTTTTTCTGCAGCATGAATTACCACAAAACCATGCGACTGCAAGAAATCCAGAGGCTGGACTAATTCATCGTGTTCAATGCCCACGTTCGAGGTGATAAACAGAACTTTCTTGACCATGATTGTATATCTCAATATCTGCAGGGGTCTTTAGCTTAGCAATAAGGCATTTTTTGAAATGTTGCTTTTTTAGTCGAGGACTGTAAGCATTTATAGAAAAAAGCCTGATAGAACAACAGAGAAAAACAATAGATTAAAAAAAGCCCCGATATCCTATCGGGGCTTTTTTTGTATGTGTTGCTTAGGTATAACGGCTGTTCTACCTCACGTCCTGATGTTCAAACCTTATTATTGTTGTTTTAGGTTTGGGAAACCTCCTGTTTTCTGATGGATTCAGAATAAGAAATTTATCTTGACGGGGATATAAGCCAATAGAGCTATTCGATGTACGTGATCTCTTACACAACCCGCCAGCCCAAGCAAAATGAAAGTTTGTTACCAATAAAAAATAGTGATTTTCAATATTTTACTTAGAATAAACGTGATGAACTATTTGAATGGCAGAGGATAATAATGATGAAAATATTCCGACAGCGTATGCTGACCACAATCATATTAATCAGCGCCTCAAGCTTAACCGCCTGTAATGCACAAACGGACTCTGCAAATTCTGCGTCCAAGTCAGCCCCAGAAACGGCATCTTCCAAACCTTCTTCAGGTTCAGTTAATCAAGCTTATAAACTGACGAACGTCGCCCAGTTTAATGAACCGTGGGCGATTGCATCTTTAAAGGATGGACATTTACTGGTCACTGAAAGAAAAGGAAAGTTACAGTTATTTGATCCCAAAACCAGACAAAAAACTGAGGTTAAAGGTTTGCCTAAAGTGGCCTATGGGGGGCAAGGCGGTCTAGGTGATATTGCCTTGCATCCACAATATGAACAGAACCACATCATTTACCTAAGTTATGCAGAAGCGGGACAGGGCGGTTATGGAGCTGCCGTTGCCCGGGGCGAATTAGATTTATCCAATAGTCAGAAACCGCAAGTTAAAAATTTAAAAACCATATGGAAACAGGTGCCTAAAGTTCAAGGTCAGGGACACTATGCGCATCGGCTGTTATTTGCTTCCGATGGAAAGCTATGGATTAGTTCCGGTGAACGCCAGAAGTTTGATCCTGCTCAGGATATGCAATCCAATTTAGGCAAAATATTACGTTTAAATGAGGATGGAACGCCTGCCGCAGGTCATCCATTTGCGAATCAAGGAGAGATCGCAAAACAGGTCTGGTCATTGGGCCACAGAAATCCATTAGGTATAGCATTTGATCCTAACGGGAAACTTTGGGCNNTTGACCATGATACCCGTCCTGAATTTAAAGCACCTGAAATCAGCTGGACACCTGTTATCTCCCCATCCAGCCTGATTTTTTATCACGGCTCCCAATTCCCTGCATGGAAAAACAAGGCTCTGATTGGCGGGCTGTCTTCCAAAGCCATTATTGTGGTGGATACAGCCATAAAACCGGTGGCTGAAGTACAGCGTGTGGATATGAAGCAGCGTATTCGTGATTTGCTGGAAGCCCCAGATGGTTCAATCTGGGTACTGGAAGATGGCAACAATGCCAGACTGCTGAAAATGACTGCGAAATAATACAATTCATAAAAATCAAAAGTCCCGGGTGGGGGCTTTTGAAATGAACGGTATGCCTAATTGCAGTGAATCAGGCTGCGTAATGCTCATC
>DKLL01000280.1 GCA_002455755.1 Acinetobacter sp. UBA6641 | reverse complement strand
TTATTGCAGGGCATACCAGCCAGTGCCTTACAGGATTATGCCGCAGCGATGCAACTAAATCCGGCAGAGGTTTTGGCTTGGCAAAAACAACTTTCCCAGCAGCCTTTGCTTAGTCCTGCTGAAATGAAACAGCATCCTTTGGCATTTTTACAAATGAGTCCTACCGAGCGACTGGTGCTGCTGCAAAATGTGCACAATGTGCAAGCTTTAGAGCAACTGAATGGTCCGGAAGTGCAACTATTGCGTCCGGTCAATCAAATGTCTGAACTGTTTCAACAGCATCGTATCCAGGCACAGTGGTTACTGGTGGCTGCCTTAATCACCTTGGCAATCAGCTTGGGCCTGATTTATGGCATCAAGTCGATTTTACCCTTGGTATTGCCGGTGACGATGGCCTTGATGACCACTTTTGCGATTCAGGCCTGGCTGGGTGTAGAAATTAATTTATTCAGCATTATGGGCACCTTCCTGATTATCGGAATTGGTGTGGACTATGCCATTTTCTACCGCCACGGACATGATCATCCGCAAGTGGTCGGCATGGCGCTATTCCTTTGTATGATGTCAACTTTATTGGGTTTCGGGTTATTATCCTTTAGCCAGACCTATGCCATTCACTGCTTTGGTTTGACGGTATTACTTGGGGTAATTTTTTCATTTATTTACGCAACCTTGTTTACATCTTCCGATGCCAAACATGTTGTGCTTCAACAATATCAGCCAAAGAGCTGAGAAACTATAAGGTACAGTGCAATGAGCACCATGCAACACACAGATGTATTGATTATCGGCGCAGGGCCATCGGGGAGTTCGGCAGCAGCATTGCTGCGCCAGAAGGGCTATCAGGTCACGATCATCGAAAAACAACATTTTCCACGCTTTTCAATTGGTGAATCATTGCTGCCACAATCGATGGTTTTTCTGGAAGAAGCCGGGCTACTGGATACGGTACGTGAGCATGTGGGCGAGTTTGCATTTCAGTTTAAAAATGGCGCGGCATTCTTAAGAGGCAAGCAGCGCAGTTTTTATGACTTTACCCAAAAATTTAGCGATGGACCGGGCACGACCTGGCAAGTGCGCCGTGCCAACTTTGACCATTTACTGGCTCAGCAGGCAGAAAAATACGGTGCAGACATCCGCTTTGGTCATGAAGTGATTGATGTGGATGTTGCATCAGAACATCCGGTACTCACCGTAAAAGATAAGCAGGAAAATGTGTATCAGATTCAGGGCAGATTTTTACTCGATGCCAGCGGTTTTGGCCGGATTTTGCCGAAGTTTTTAGACTTGGAAAGCCCATCCGATTTTCCGGTACGTCGTGCCGTGTTTACCCATATTGAAGATGGTATTTTGGATGATCCTGATTTTGACCGGGAAAAAATCCTGATTACGGTGCATGCCAAAGATCATCGGGCGTGGTACTGGCTGATTCCATTTGCCGATGGCCGCTCCTCTTTCGGTGTGGTGGCAGAGCGGGATTTCTTTGAACACTATGGTTTTAATGGCAGTGCCGATTATGATGTCGAGGCCTTGTTGAAACGTATTCTGGCGGATGATGAAAGTTTGTCGCAGGTATTACGCAATGCCAAATTTGACNNAACACTAGTCGGTTACTCTGCCAATGTGAAACATCTGGCGGAACGTAACTATGCCTTACTGGGCAATGCCGGTGAATTCCTTGATCCGGTGTTTTCTTCAGGCGTCACCATTGCGCTGAAATCTTCCAGTCTGGTGATTCCATTGGTGGATCAAGTGCTGCAAGGGCAAATGGTCAACTGGATGGAGCAGTACGAAAAACCGCTGCGTGCAGGCATTCAGGTGTTCCGCGCTTATGTAGAGTCTTGGTATAGCGGTGAATTTCAGGATGTGGTGTTCTCGACTCAGCAAGATGAAAAAATTCGTCGGATGGTTTCATCTTTACTTGCCGGATATGCCTGGGACACCACCAATCCAATTCATAAAAATGCCAAAAAGCGTTTAAGTACCTTGGCGGAATATTGCCGTGATCCGCAGTTACAGCAAATACAAATGAATGGTGCTTAAGATGAAACTGAAATGGGCGGGAATGTTCATCAGTGCAGTGCTGCTGTGTAGTGGCTGTCAATCCATGCTGCCGAAAGCGCAGGGTTTAAGCACTACAACTTGGGTTGCACAGAATTATCAGCGTCAGGATCAGTTAGAAATCCAGTGGAAAGAGCAGGGTTTTAGCTTTTTGCTGTATCAACAGCAACAAGGCCAAAAACTGGAAATGCTGGCGTTGACCCTGACCGGGCAGCAACTGTTCAAGCTCAGTTTTGATGGTCAGAAAGTCCATGTCGAACAGTGTATTGAACAAATGAAGCTGCTGCCATTCGAGTTTGTGGTACGTGACATTTTATATGCTACTTATCCGAATTTTGCCCAGTTACAGCAGCAGAATGTCCGGATTGAAAATTCCGCTCAGACCCGAAAAGTATGGATCAACCAGCAGCACGTATTGAATATTCAGCAGCAGAATGATGTGATTGAGCTGAATAATCTGCAGGTGCCGTATCAAATGGTGATTAGTCCTATTAATGATGGTTTAGCGAATACTGATGCGGACAGCACTGAATAAGAGGCATGATCATGGGTGATCAAATCAATACACAACATCCTGCAGTGGGCATTCAGTTTAGTGTGGGTTTATCCGCACTCGGCAATAGCGCAGAACAGATCAGACAGGCGCTGACCACACCGCAAAATCCCTTGAGCCTGGTTTCAGGATTTATTCCTGAAAAACAGGTTTGGGTGGGTGCATATCAACACGCCTTAATCGACAGCATTCCAGAGTTCTTACAGGATGTAGATTCGCGTAATTTACGCTTTGCTTTAACGGCTTTAAAGTCAATTGAAGCGGATGTGAAAGCCTATGTTGCGCAGTTTGACCGAAAACGTCTGGCGATTATTTTGGGTACATCGACTTCAGGTATTGCCGATAATGAAAAACTGCTGAAACAATATTTTAACCATCATACCGAGATTGAAATCGATCACTATAAACAGGAGATGGGCAGTCTGGCCAAAGGCCTGCAAATGTATCTGGGTTGGGAAGGAGCGACTTATACCATTTCCACTGCCTGTTCTTCTGGTGCCAAAGCTATGGCGGCAGGACAGCGCCTGATTAATGCCGGTCTGGCCGATGCGGTGCTGGTCGGGGGTGTCGATACCCTATGCAAGCTGACCCTGAATGGTTTTTATAGTCTGGAAAGTCTGTCCAATGATCTGTGCCAGCCCTGTGGCGCACAGCGTGATGGCATTAATATTGGCGAAGCGGCCGGGCTGTTTCTATTGTCCAAAGAAACTGCGCCAGTCATGCTGATGTCAGCCGGCGAGTCGATGGATGCCTGGCATATTTCTGCGCCGCATCCGGAAGGCAAAGGGGCTGCCGAAGCCATGCAAAAGGCACTGGATATGGCAGATGTCACAGCTAATGATATCGGCTACTTGAATATGCACGGAACGGCGACGCCGCAAAATGATGCTATGGAAATTAAAGCGGTACAGACAGTATTCCAGCAATATCATGTGTCAGTTAGCAGTACTAAACATAAAACCGGGCACTGTCTGGGTGCAGCGGGTGCGATTGAAGCGGTGATTTGCCAGCAGGTGCTAGCCGATCAATCCTGGTTGCCACTGCATCACTGCGGAAACATCGACCCGGAACTGGACGAAGCCAACTATGTGCTGAATGCAGCATTGCAACAGCCCATTCATTATGTCATGAGCAATTCTTTTGCCTTTGGCGGCAGCAATATTAGTTTGATTTTTGGAACAAAACTTAAATGATGGATGCAGTACAGTTTATCCCGCATGAACAGCCGATGGTGTTTGTGGATCATCTCATTGAAGCCAATGAACATTTCGCGATTGCAGAACTGCTGATTCGTCCCGAGTTGATGTTTTGTGAAGCGGAAGGTTTGCCGACCTGGACCAGCATTGAACTGATGGCACAGACCATCAGCGCCTATGCCGGACATAAAGGAAAAATGTCAGGCTTGCCGCCTAAAATCGGTTTTTTATTGGGCACGCGTAAAATGCAGTTGCCTGTCCCTTATTTTGCTTTAGGGGAAATCGTCAGGATTAAAGCAGAACAGGGTTATTTGCATGAGGGGCTGGGGCAGTTTCAATGTGAAATTGAATACCGGGAACATCGTTTTAGTGCCATGTTGAGCGTATTTGAGCCACCAGAAATGAAAGAAGAGATCAGGAAGTCAGTGTGAGTAGACGAATTTTAGTAACCGGCTCAAGCCGCGGAATTGGTAAAGCCATTGCATTGCAGCTGGCGCAGGCCGGATTTGATGTCACGGTGCATGCGCGTTCAAGACAACAAGAAGCAGAACAGGTAGTAGAAGAAATTCAGGCTTTGGGACAATCCAGCCATGCACTTTTATTTGACGTGAATGACCGCGAAAAAGTCATGCAATTGCTTGAGCAGGATGTTGCAGAACATGGGGCATTTTACGGGGTGGTGTTGAACGCCGGTTTAACCCGTGATGCAGCATTTCCGGCCTTAACCGACAACGACTGGGATGAAGTCATCTCTACATCTCTGGATGGTTTTTACAATGTATTAAAACCGTTGGTGATGCCGATGATTCGCCTGAAAAAAGGCGGACGCATTGTCACCCTATCTTCTGTGTCAGGGGTAATGGGTAATCGCGGTCAGGTCAATTACAGTGCAGCAAAGGCGGGTTTGATTGGCGCGACCAAAGCTTTGGCACTGGAACTGGCGAAACGCAAAATTACCGTCAATTGTGTGGCACCGGGTTTGATTGAAACTGAAATGGTCACTGAAGAAGTGAAAGAACTTGCCCTGAAAATGATTCCCTTACAACGTATGGGGCAGGTTGATGAAGTCGCCAAAGTAGTGAAATTTTTATGCAGTGACGATGCCAGTTACATCACCCGACAGGTGATCTCGGTGAATGGAGGCTTGATTTGATGAAACGTGTTGTGGTCACGGGCATGGCGGGAATCACGTCTTTAGGTGAAACCGCAGATCAGGTTTTTGCTCAATTTGAACAGGGTAAAAGCGGTATTCGCTATATGCCGGAATGGGAAATTTATACTGACTTGCGCAGCAAATTGGGCGGTCCGGTAGAGTCTTACACCATCCCAAAACATTTTAACCGCAAAGTGACACGCGGCATGGGACGGGTGGCTTTAATGTCGACCGTATGTGCTGAAACAGCGCTGCAAGATGCTGGCCTGTTAAATGATCCAATCTTAAACAGTGGTCAAACGGGTGTAGCATTTGGTTCATCTGCCGGTAGTGTCGATGCGATTGGCGAGTTTGGCAGCATGTTGATTGATAACAACATGAACAAACTCAATGCCACCACGTATATCCGCATGATGTCGCATACCAGTGCGGTCAACATGACCGTTTATTTTGGCTTGAAAGGCTTAACTCTGCCGACTTCAAGTGCCTGTACCTCGGGTTCTATGGCGATTGGCCAGGCTTATGAAGCGATAAAATATGGTAAGCAGACTGTCATGCTGGCAGGTGGTGCGGAAGAGCTGAGTGCCGCAGGTTCAGCGGTATTTGATGTGTTGCTGGCCACCAGTAGCCAAAATGAACATCCGGAAAAAACTCCACGTCCATTTGATGCCCAGCGTGATGGTCTGGTGGTCGGTGAAGGTGCAGGCTGTTTAATTTTAGAAGAATATGAACATGCCAAAGCCCGCGGTGCCAAAATTTATGCAGAAATCATTGGCTATGGCAGCAATACTGATGGACAGCATGTGACACGTCCAGATTCGGACATGATGGGACGCTGTATGCAACTGGCTCTGTCAGATGCGCAAATTGCGGCAGACCAGATTGACTACGTCAATGCGCACGGCACCTCCACCGATCAGGGTGATATTGCAGAAACCCAAGCCACAGCACGTGTATTGGGCAAAAAACCGATCAGCTCTTTAAAAAGCTATTTTGGACATACCTTGGGTGCGTGTGGGGTGATTGAGGCCTGGCTGAGTATTGAGATGATGCAACGTAGCCAGTTTATTGCTACATTGAATTTAGAACAAATAGATGCGGCGTGTGGCGATCTGGATTACATCGTGAATGATTCTAGAAATATGCATGCCGACATCATCATGAGTAATAATTTTGCTTTTGGAGGAATCAATACCTCCCTTATTTTTAAACGGGTTTAACAACAACAAAAGGGTAAAAATCATGTTAATGAAAAAATTAACACTTACAGCTGCATTGTGTTTTGGTGGGGTCGTTTCAGCTCAGGCTGCAGATCAAATGCATGACTTCAATTTTCAGGAAGCGGTCAATCGTGCAGTTGCAGATGGAACGCTGGATGGTTCAGTTAAATTTTATCTGGCGGGAACCAGAGCGGGCGGTAAAGTGATTCAAAAGGGTCTGGTCACCAATAAAAAAACCAATGGTTTTGCCAAATCTGCTGAAACGTCATGTGATCATGTATTGCGTTCAGCTTTAATCCAGTTCCAGAATACGGCAAAAGCGCAGGGTGCCAATGCAGTCACCAATATCGTCAGTTACTTTAAATCCAATGAAACCAGAAGCACGACGACCTACCAGTGTGCTAAAGGCATGGCTGTTGCAGGGGTGGCTTTAAAAGGCGATCTTGCCAGGTTATAAGCTTGCATCCAAGTTCTTAAAATATCAAGTTAAAAATATTCATTTTTGTGTTTTTGACCTATATAAAAAAGCCCATCAGATGATGGGCTTTTTTTACAGAATTTAAAGCAAACAGAAATTACTTTGGAATTTCCTGTTCTTCATCAAATTCAGGTTTCACTTGTACAATAAAGTCTTGACGGTTCAGGCCACGCCATAGGGCAAATGCAGTACCAATATAAATTGAAGAATAAGTACCGACAAATACACCAATAAACATGGCAACAGAGAACCAGTGCAAACCTTCACCACCCAGGAACATCATCGCAACCACAACCAGCAATAAGGTCATGGAAGTATGAATGGTACGACGTAAAGTTTCAGTCAAAGAAATATTGACCACTTCACGAGGGGTAGCACCGCGAATTTTACGGAAATTTTCACGGATACGGTCGGATACCACGATGTTATCGTTTAACGAGAAACCTAATAGCGCCAGAATGGCAGCCAAGACACTTAAATCAAACGGCCATTGCATCATGGCAAAAATACCAATGGTGACAACGACGTCATGGAATAACGAAAGCACTGCACCTACCGCCAGCTTGAATTCAAAACGAATGGTCACGTAAACCAGCATTAACAGCAATGCCAAGGCTACGGCACCTGCCGAACGAATATACAGCTCATTACCGACCTGTCCACCGACAGAATCGACTTTATGCACCACTGCAGGGTTGTTCGGTAATTGCGCTGCTTTAGTGATGGCATTGCTTAGATCTTCTACTTCAATGTCCTGCACAGGCATACGAACCAAAAGATCTTTGTTGCTGCCCAGGGTTTGCACCACAGCATCTTTAAAACCGGCCTGATTTAACGCCTGGATGACCTCAACCTGATTGGCAGGTTGTTTATAGTTCAATTCGGCAGAGACACCGCCAGTAAAGTCCAGACCGAGGTTTAGACCTTTGGTGGCAATAAAGAAAATACTGGCCAAGGTTAAAAGAATAGAGATGATTGCCGCCGGTTTGGCAATCTTCATAAAGTCAATGATGCGCTCATCATCCGGGCGACCGTATTTCTTTTTCGGTTGAGTCATATCAGTCATCTTCGATCTCCTAAATGCTCAACTTTTTCAAGTTACGTTTTTTGCCATAAATAATTTGCACAATCGCACGAGTCACAGTAATGGCTGTAAACATCGAGCAGACAATACCAATCATCAAGGTGACCGCAAAGCCCTTGATCGGACCGGTACCAATAGCAAACAGAATGAACGCAACCAGGAACGTGGTCAGGTTCGAGTCAAAAATGGTGTTATAGGCCCGATCATAACCGGCGACAATCGCCTGTTTGGGTGAGGCCCCCCATTTCATTTCTTCCCGTATTCGCTCACAGATCAGTACGTTGGCATCGACTGCCATACCAATGGTAATCACGATACCGGCAATACCCGGAAGGGTGAGGGAAGCGCCAATCCATGACATGACGGTCAGGATCATTGCCAGGTTAAACACCAGTGCAAAGTTGGCAATCACACCGAACAGACGGAAGAACACCACCATCCAGATTGCGACCAGAAGGAAACCGATTTGAGTCGATAACACGCCTTTGTCAATGTTTTCCTGCCCTAGGCTCGGACCAACCACACGTTCTTCAACGAAGTACATAGGCGCAGCCAAAGCACCGGCACGAAGCATCAAGGCAAGTTCAGCCGCTTCCTGTGGTGAATCCAGACCGGTAATACGGAACTGGGAACCCAGCACTGCCTGAATGGTCGCAGCATTAATGATCACCGATTCAGCATAAGGGGTACGAACTTCCGTTTGTGCACCCGTCACAGGATCTGGAACATAACTGATTTTCTGCTTGTTCTCGATGAACAATACCGCCATGCGCTTACCAACGGCATTACGTGTTGCATCAGCCATCAGCTTGCCGCCAGCGCTGTCCAAAGTAATGTTTACTTCAGCACCACCGGTATCCTGGCTAAAGCCACTCGATGCGTTTTGTACACGTTCACCGGTCAGAATACGGTTACGGTTGAGCAGTAATTCACGACCACTATCCAGCGATTCATACGCAAAAGCTTCTGTACCTGGCGGTAAGGCCTTGCCTGATGCCTTGCCGGTATACGGGTCGATATACTGGTCATTCAAATCGGAAACTAGACGGAATTCCAGGTTAGCCGTACGACCTAATACACGCTTCGCTTCGGCAGTGTCTTGCACCCCTGGCAATTCAACCACAATACGGTTGCTGCCTTGAGTTTGAACCAATGCTTCCGCTACACCTAACTCGTTAATACGGTTACGTAAAGTGGTTAAGTTCTGGTTCACTGCATAAGACTGAATTTCCTGCTTGCGTACGTCGGTATAATTCAAACGCAGGGTTGAACCGGCTTCGGATGCAACAGCTTGCTGATTGAATTCATTACCATTACGGCGCAAGAAGTCCATCACCGCTTCACGATCGCTGTTGTTGGCGAACTGTAGGGTAATAGTATTGTTATTCAACGACAGGCTGTTGAATTTCAGTTTGTTGTCACGCAGTTGACGACGTAGGTCAGTCGCTGATGTTTCCATGCGCTGGCTGATCGCCTTGTCCATATCCACTTCCAGCAGGAAGTGCACACCACCACGTAAATCCAGACCCAGTTTCATGGGTTTGGCACCAATTTTCTGTAGCCATTCTGGAGTCGTTGGTGCAAGGTTTAATGCCACAACATAATTTTCACCAAGTCCACGGCGTAAAACTTCTTTAGCTTTTAACTGGGCTTCGGAAGAGTCGAGACGTAAAAGGGCAGCATTATTGCTAAAGCTGTTGTCATGGCTTGGAATTTTTTCGCTTTGTAATAATTGCTCTGCTTTTTGCACGATGCTTTGATCAATTTGGGTACCAGCTTTGGCACCCGAAATTTGAACAGCAGGTTCGTCGGGGTACAAACTAGGCAGGGCATATAATGTGCTAATCATCAAAACCACAATGATCAGCAGATATTTCCATGCTGGGTAACGCATCTGTTTTCTTCTTAAAATGAAAAAGTCGTGCAAGGGCACGACTAATTTTGATTAGAGATTATTTAATGTACCTTCAGGAAGAACTGAAATCACACTTGCGCGCTGAATTTTTACTTCTACGCCACGGCTTAATTCAACCACTGCAAAATCACCTTCAATTTTAGTGATTTTACCCATTAGGCCACCCGCAAAAACAACTTCGCTACCTACACCCAGGCTTTCAACCAGAGTGCGGTGTTCTTTTGCGCGTTTTGCTTGAGGGCGCCAGATCAGGAAATAGAAAATTGCGACAAAAACCGCAATCATCAAAAGGTTAGTCACCAAACTTGGTTGTTGTGCAGCTTCACCTGCTGCGTGAGCAGTAGAAATAAAAAGGCTCATTTCAATTTCCTAAACTAAAAAAATGTATTATCAACTACATGATAAATAAACTGACTTGCTCTGCAATTTACCTTGTCTTTTTCTCCAGCGCAAATGCTGATGGATTAATCTTCAGGACAAGGTGGAACTTCTAGACCACGACGCGCATAAAAATCCTGTACATATTCATCAAAAGTACCATTATCTAATGCATCGCGAATGTCTTGTGTAAACCTTTGGTAATAACGCAGGTTATGGATAGTCCCCAGCATGGAACCGAGCATTTCACCGCATTTTTCCAGGTGGAATAAATAGGCGCGAGTGAAATTCTGGCAAGTGTAACAATCACAATCCGGATCGAGCGGACGCTGGTCATGACGATATTTGGCATTGCGGATACGCACCAGACCGTCTGTCACAAAATAATGACCGTTACGTGCATTACGCGTTGGCATAACACAGTCAAACATATCTACACCACGGCGGATGCCTTCCACGATGTCTTCGGGTTTACCAACCCCCATCAGGTAACGCGGTTTGTCTTCCGGCATTTTCGGTGGAAGATGATCCAGAATCTTGATCATTTCCTCTTTCGGTTCACCGACAGAAAGACCGCCAATGGCAAAGCCATCAAAGTCGATTTCTTTTAAGCCTGCCAGTGATTCATCACGCAGGTCTTCGTACATACCGCCCTGAATAATACCGAACAGGGCATTTTTATTTTTGAGCACATCATGATGATGGGTTTTACAACGTTTTGCCCAACGAAGTGACAGCTGCAAAGATTTTTGCGCTTCTTCACGTGTAGCCGGGTAAGGCGTACATTCGTCAAAAATCATCACGATGTCTGAATTCAGGGTATGTTGAATATCCATTGAAATTTCAGGTGATAAAAAGACCTTAGAGCCATCAATAGGCGAACGGAAAGTTACACCTTCTTCTTTAATCTTGCGCATGGCACCGAGGCTGAAAACCTGGAAGCCGCCTGAATCGGTTAAAATCGGTTTATTCCACTTCATGAACTCGTGCAAGCCGCCATGTTCACGAATCACGTCCAGGCCCGGGCGTAAATAAAGATGAAAAGTATTGCCCAAAATAATCTGGGCTTTAATATCTTCAACATCACGTGGGAGCATGCCTTTGACTGTACCGTAGGTACCGACCGGCATGAACACAGGGGTTTCCACCACACCGTGTTCAAGCGTTAAACGACCACGACGGGCACGACCCGACTGACCTAATTTCTCAAACTTCATAAAATATCCTGAACGAGAGCAAAGCACTGCGTGCAGTGCAAGAGCGAAAAAACAGTTCGCCGCTAAAAGTTCGCTATTTTCCTTGATTACGCGCATAAACGCCAGTGTTGTCGAATTTTAACCCGATTCTTTTTTGCTGAAGAAAATAAGCGAAAAGTGAGGCTGTGCTTGACTTGCTGAGGGGCATACAGAAAAGATGGTTTTCTGCATGCCGATGTTTTTATTTATTATAATATTAACAATTTAAAAATTCGGTCGATAGTCAAAATTTTGTGTGGCAGCCAGATCACGGAAAGGACGAATGGCCTTTTTACTCAGCGTCATGGTGTTCACAATATTATTCGGAAAAACTTGAATATGGTTATTAAACAGCTCGACATTCCGGTTAAAAATACTGATGGCTGCACCGACATTTTCATTCTGCTCTTCAATTTCATTCATCATTTTCAGATAAATTTCATTGGCTTTCAGTTCCGGATAGTTCTCTACCACCACATTGAGGCTCTGCATTAATTCTTTATTCAGGCTTTCAATCCGCTGTAACTGGGCAACATCGGCATTATTTACATTGAGATTTAAAATATTCTGCCGCAGTTCAGTGACTTTTTCCAAAGTGCCTTGTTCAAAACTGGAATATTGTTCAACCAAAGGTTGCAAGCCATCCAGAATTTTAATTTTCTGGCGCTCATAGGTCGCCACATCTGACCAGGCACGAATAGAAGCATTGTGATGGCGCACAATATTATTGCGAATCATGATACAGGCTACAATCACGGCAATAATCAACAATAAAAAAATCAATAGCCCCATTTATTTGTCCCCCAACATTTACAAGATTGTTATTTTAAAAACTGCGTTAAATCACGCTGTAAACTTTCCAGATACGGTAGTTTAAAAGTACGCAAGTGTCCACGTAATGCAGAAATATCATGAATGTTTTTTGCCCGGCTAGAAATGTGAAATAAATCGGCCGCTCCTAAAAAACANNAAATCGCCCTGACGCTGGGCAAAAAATTCATCCAGTCTCAACACAAATGCAGGTGTGAGCTGTTTTGCCATCTGCATTTCATCGCTGCCAAAAATATTCAGTTTCTGGTTAATTTGTATATCACTGGTATGCCACGGAAAGCTATAAGGATAATCAAACTCTTTATTTGCCGTAGTGACAGCCAGCCCCTGCATTTCGACATCAAAAACAAATACACCCCATAAATCTTTGTGTACTTCACTCACCTGAACTTCGTTGCCGTCTTTATTGCGAATCCGGATTTCATTGACATAATGATATTGAAACACCATCACCTGATGCTGTTTGCCTTCGTCATCGGTCCATTGGGTGCTGGCATAATAAGGAAAGTCATTGGCAATGCTGCCCTGATTAAAGACCGGAAATAAACGCTTTAAATGGGCAATAAACAAAACCGGTTGCAGGGGAACGGAAATATGTTGCGGCTGTTGCTGGAAGGCAAGATTGTATTTTTTGGCAATCGTTTGCTGTTCCAGATATTCAATGACTTCATCCACGGGCTTGCTTTCTTCGTAGCTAATATAGGCCCT
>DKLL01000061.1 GCA_002455755.1 Acinetobacter sp. UBA6641 | reverse complement strand
CAGCTTATGCAAAATCTGAAATTCCTTGGCAGTTAAATTTACAGTCTTCCCTTCTTGAATAAGTGTTTTGGCCTGCGGATCCAAAACCAGATTTGCATATCGCAAATATTGATCGGCACTGCCGTGATGCTGGCGCAATTGCGAACGCACACGTGCAGAAAGTTCTTCCAGGCTAAAAGGTTTGACCAGATAATCATTGGCCCCCAAATCCAGCCCTTCAACCCGGTCATGAATACTGTCCCGCGCGGTGATAAAAATTACTGGGGTGTGTTGCTGCTGCGCACGTAAAGTTTTAAGAATCTCATCGCCCGTAGCTTTGGGTAGTCCGCGATCAAGCAAGACACAATCATACTGATGCTGTTCAATGGCTAAAATGGCGTGATCCCCACGCTCGACCCAGTCAATATTATAGCCATCCATTTCCAGCCATGTTTTGATGCTCTCTGCTTGGGAAGCATCATCTTCTGCCAGTAAGATTCGCATGTGTTGTTCTCAAGTATTTGGCACATTGTTCTTTTAAGATAGCATGCTTTTAAAAAGCAGCCAGAATGAAAAAACCACATGAATCATTCATGTGGTTTTTGCAAAGATATCAACTTATTGCACTGATAAATTTAGTTTAACGGTTCAATTTTGTTAAAATTGAACCGAATCAACATCAATCTCAACTCGTTTCGCTGGTCTGTAGTCGATATCGACTTCACCTATGAGGGTTACAGGTGTTTTGGCATTGACAGGTTTTCCGTGCCATAACTCATCGTCAATATCGACGGTAATCGTACCGGTATTGTCACGGAACTGGTATTTTTCATCACCNNAGCCTGTTTAACCGTGGTGGTTTTTTGTGCTTCAATTGCAGTTTGGTTGATTGCGGTATTGGCCAAAGCAAAAGTAGATGCACCGACCAAACCCGTAATTAAAGCTGCTTTAGAAATCATGTTCATTGTGACGCCCTCATCTTTATGTATCATTTCGATAGGTTTATTAAAACAAACCAAGATGAGGTGAATCTTAAGATTTCTTCATTTTTAAACAATATTTCAATTCAGCGGCACAACACGTAACACTTCTTCCAGCGTGGTCATGCCCGCCAGAACTTTGCGAGCACCAGCAATACGTAGCGGTTCAACCCCCTCTTTCTTTGCCTGATCGCGTAACTGGTTTAAAGTCGCATCTGCACCAATCAGCTGTTTGGTCGCCAGGCTTAAAGGCATGAACTCATAAATGCCGACACGCCCTTTATAGCCGGTATGGCGACATTCTTCACAGCCCACCGCCTGAAATACGAAGTTCGGCATGTCTAGCGAATAGTCAAAAGTTAAGTGTTTCCATTCCTGTTGATTAATAAAGGTTTCTGCCTTGCAATGCGGGCAAAGCTTGCGTACCAGACGTTGTGCCAGTACGCCTAAAATCGTGGCCGAAGTCAAAAAGGGCTGCACCCCCAAGTCATGCAGTCGGGTCAGACTCGATGGCGCATCATTGGTATGCAAGGTGGATAACACCAGGTGACCGGTTAATGCGGCCTGAATCGCCATATTGGCAGTATCATGGTCACGGATCTCCCCCACCATAATAATGTCCGGATCTTGACGCATTAAGGCACGAACCCCATCGGCAAAACCCAGATCAATGCTCTGGTTCACCTGCATCTGGTTAAAGCTCGGTTCCAGCATCTCGATCGGATCTTCAATGGTACAGACATTGACTTCTTCAGTCGCCAGCTGTTTCAGCGAGGAATATAGCGTGGTGGTTTTTCCTGAACCGGTTGGACCTGTCACTAAAATAATACCGTGGCTATGTGCAGTCAGCGCCTGCCAATCATCAAGTAAGCTGCCTTCAAAACCCAGCTGCTGAAAACTGCGCACCAACACTTCCGGGTCAAAAATACGCATCACCAATTTTTCGCCAAAAGCAGTCGGCAAGGTAGATAAACGTAACTCTGTTTCCTGTCCTTTAGGCGTACGGGTTTTTAGACGGCCATCTTGCGGTTTGCGTTTTTCCGCCACATTCATACGGCCCAAAATCTTAATCCGTGAAATCACGGCGGTCAGGGTATTGGCGGGCATTTTATAAATGGTATGCAACACCCCATCAATCCGGAAACGCACTTTGCCGGTGTCTTTACGCGGCTCGAGGTGAATATCGCTTGCGCCCTGTTCAAAGGCAAACTGCAATACCCAATCCACCAGCTTGACAATATGCTGGTCATTGGCATCCGGGTTTTGCGTATCGCCCAGTTGCAATAGTGCTTCTACGCCTTTGTTATCCCGGTCATAGGCACTGGATTTTTGCGAAGAACTGACTGCCCGACTAACTTGGTAATACTCGACCAGATAGCGTTGCAACTGATCCGGGCTGAGCAGTACACGCTGGATTTTCTTTGGTGCAATGCTATGTTCAAGATTGGCCACCCATTCCGTTTTAAAAGGCTGATCCGTTGCAATCAGGACTTTATCCGGCTGAATTTCGACGGCCAGAATTTTATTACGCACGGCAAATTCTTGCGACATGATATTGGTCAAAGCACCCACATCGGCCTTTAGGGGATCAATAATATAAAAAGGAATATTGGCTTTTTCTGCAATCCACTGGCACAAGCGGTTTAAGGTCAAGGTACTTTGCGGATGCGCCTGATCGACCAGATTAAAATGCGCAATCCACTGCAAGGGATGCCATTTCAGCTGCTCACGCTGGCGGTGTGTAGTTTGGATGAGCAGTTTATTGCGCTCAGTAATACGTCCATCTTTTTGTAATTGTTCCAGACACCAGGATGTATCCATTTCAAAATTAAACTTCATTGTTATCTGCCCCAAAACATTCACCCACTATAACAAACTACACTTGATCTCGTCTCAGTCCGTTTTAGAAAAAAATTCTCTTCTGTCTTTTTCTAAACAGATCAATATGACTGCTCACCGCAAAACAAACTATAGCCTGCTTTGGTGAGTATTATGCTTTTACTTCCGGACATTTATAGCCAATAATGCCAAATATGCCGTTTAATTAAACCGCTGAATTTTCAGTGTCCAATCGAGTGGATGAATCCTGTGAATAATATGCTGAATCTGTCGCTTCAAACTACATCCTTTCAAGAATTGCTGATGATTATGGCAGCGGCATTAGGCTGTGGCTTATTGATTGGGCTGGAACGTGAGCGTAGTAAGCAACGTGAAAATCAGCACAGCTTTGCCGGAGTTCGTTCCTTTACCATTTGTGCCTTATTGGGTGCACTGTGCTTTGCTTTTGGCCATATCTTTGGCGTGATTGGTGCGCTGATTGTGGGCGGTATCGGGATTTTTTCACTTAAAAACCAGTTGCAAGATCCCGGGGTCACTACCGAACTGGCTTTTGTCATGACCTATTTTATTGGCGCATTATGTATCTGGAATATCACACTGGCGGCAAGTTTATCTGTCGTGCTGACCGTTATTTTAATGATGAAACATTCGATTCATGGTTTTGCAGGAAAATGGATTACCGGAGCAGAATTTAGAGATGGTTTATTTTTACTGGCCCTGATTTTAATTGGCTTACCGCTTACTCCCAATACCCCGTTATGGGGCTCAGTGCTCAACCCGCATATTATTTTAAAACTGCTGACCATTATATTGGTTGTTCAAGCATTGGCACATATTGCCAAACGCTTACTTTCAAGCAAGAAAGCACTCATGCTTTCATCCATCGCTTCCGGATTTGTTTCCAGTACCGCAACCATTGCACATTTAGGTTTGCAAGTACGTAATGGTGAAGTCGATGCCCGTTCCAATGCCGGTGCAGCACTGATGTCATGTATTTCCACTCTAGTGCTGCTATTCATTGTGGTCGGCGGTGTGTCTTTAGCCTGGCTAAAACTGCTGATACTTCCCGCGCTCATTGCCATCGCAATTTTAGCGCTTTGTGCTTACTGGCTTTTACATAAAGCGGAACCTGTCGAAGAAACAGAACCTGAAGATAGTCCGATGTTTAGCTTAAAAGAAGCGGTCATCATTGCCGTTACTTTAACCTTGATTCAGGCAGGGGTTTATGGACTTGAACTCCTGCTCGGTGATGCTGGTCTAATTGCAGGTACACTCTTGGCTTCATTGTTTGAAATTCATGCCGCTGCGGCGGCTGTGGTTGTTCAAGGTGAACCTGCAAATACCAGTTTACTCTATGCAATGATGTTAGGTCTGGCTGCCCATGCCGTTTCTAAATCCATTAATGCAGCCATAAGCGGAGGAGTAAAATTTGCACTTTATTTTGCTCCGGTACAAATTCTGCATATGCTGGTTTTAATTGCGATACTGTGGTGGATGGTGCAGCCTTAAGCTGAAATTTCCACAATTTCCATGACGATAATGCACTTCGCCTTCATCCTGAAACTGACATCAAAATCGGCAAATTTCATTTTATAAATCCGCTCCGCATCATTTTGATAAGCTGGTCTTGGGTCAAGCGATAAAACCTGTTCCAGTTCATTTACAATTTGCACTGTCAGTTTATTGTGCTTGAGTAAAGTCTGCTTTTTCTGCTCAGCAGCTTCTGTCCAAATAACCGGCATTCGTTCAGGCTCATCCTGTGCATAGCCACTTTGCGCCGTGATTACAGCATCTGAATATTGAATGTAGGGCTTAATATCGATAATAGGCGTGCCATCCAGAAGGTCGCTGCCCGTCACATAAACACGTACAGACTTGCCCACTTTCTTCACTTCTTTTAGCTGAACGACGGATAAACCAACGGGTGATGGTCGGTACATGCTGCGTGTGGCAAAGACACCGATTTTTTTATTGCCACCCAAACGCGGCGGCCGTACTTGCGCTCTAAATTTTTGACTTTCCTGCTGATTTTTATTGTCATGAAACTGCCACAACAACCAGAGATGACTAAATTCCTCGATTCCTTCAAATGCCAGCAAATCATTATAAGGTTCAACCATTTCAATATAGGATTCAACCTGTACCAGATTCGGTTGTCGTGGAATGCCAAATTTTTCCTTATAGGGCGATTTCATATACCCGATT
>DKLL01000072.1 GCA_002455755.1 Acinetobacter sp. UBA6641 | reverse complement strand
CCTGGCGCATCGCCTCGTAGTCTGAGACCTTCTCGCCAAACGAGCGGGAGCAGATAATCTCCTGCTTGTGCGGGGCAAACTCTTCAAACCCCAGGCAGGATTCGCCGCGCAATTCCCGCACGGTGCGCTCCAGCACCACGCTGAAATGCTTGCGGATCACGGCGGTGTGGGTGTCGGCCAGATCCAGCACGGTTTTAATCCCCATGGCATCCAGCCTTTTACTCAACCGCCGCCCAACGCCCCATACCTCCTCGACGGGCAGCGCCGCCATCAGCTTACGCTGCCGCTCGACGCTGGAGAGATCGAGCACGCCGCCGGTTTGCCGCTGCCATTTTTTGGCCGCGAAATTCGCCAGCTTGGCGAGGGTTTTGGTGGGGGCAATACCCACCCCGACGGTCAGGTGCGTACGTTGCAGCAGCGTTTGTCGAATTTCACGGCCAAAGGCCTCCAGATTGAGGCAATTGCTGACGCCGGTGAGATCGCAAAAGGCCTCATCAATGTAAAGGAAAGATGATCGATTATGGACATGAAATTTTTTCAGTTAAGTGAGCTAGTTACTTTCAAACAAAATGTCCATAGAAAAGTATCTTTTTCACGTTTTTTGACCCAAGTATGTCCATGGTCTAAGCAGTTTTCAAAACCATCCAGTTTTGGGGCAGTCATGGTCGTTCCGCCGCCCTCAACCAATCAGCTATGCCTTTAATACCCATTGAAAGTAAGTTGTCTTGTAATGACACAACGCGCTGCAACATCGCACCACAGTCAGACTCTTCATGTTCTTCTGCTTCCGCAAAAAGATGAGTCATCAATTGTGTGAGATTATTATGGTTATCATACATATGCAGTTTGCTATCGCGCACATATGCCACATAAATTTCGGTTGCTACAAGAGCTTGCTTAGGATCATGTTGTGACAACTTATTGAGCCACTCATGAAATCCATAAGGCTGCGGTTTTTTATTATCATTATTACTATCTTTTTCAAATACAGAAAAGCAGTTGCTAATTAACTCTGTTGGAACAGATATCGCCTCTCTTTTATCTTGAAAGATACGAATTGCTTGTCCCGCAACTTTCAGTGCATGTTTGCTATTTGCTTTTAAACCGGCATTAACTCCGGAAAAACATTGTTCCCTGTGGCATTGAATATTTTCAGCGTTTGTCCAGACGGTTGCTGCACCATACCAAGCCTCAGGGCTATCTAATGTATACAAATCATATAGTAATGTCTCAAAAGGAATATGCTGAGTCATGGCGGCTAAGGCAGAAATGCGTCCCCATATTTCCATATCATTGCCGCGTCCTTCGCTCCAAAGGCGTGCCAGTAACGGCTTCACTATTTTGAAATGTCTATGATACGCATAATAAAGACAACGCTCAGCAATTTTCCAAAGTTCATAAGCATCTTTCATGGCTAGGTGAAATAAATCCCAACCCAAATCAAAATCTTTACTTTGTAAATATGGCAAGCGGCGTAGAATCGTGGCACGAACTGCTAAGTGCTCGTCACTTGCAAAGCGACGCAACGTGGGCACTAGCAATTGCGGCAACTCGATTTCATGCTCTATAAGATTATCTGCGACAATCATCAAAGATTCAGAAATATTTCCTTTTGCCATATTCATTCCCAAGCTGAGTAAACTTACGGAGTCATCCTTAATTAGGTCATACTCATGGCACCATGCAAATCCAATGGTTAAAAATATTAACCGTTCGGCTTTAAGTTGGTCATGTATGACATGTGAGCAAGCCTGAATTGCTTTAGCTGTAGATCGCTTATATTGCCATTGCTTTGAATGCCTTTCTAGTTCATCAAGTATCTGACTCGCCAGCAGGGAAGAATCAGGATCCTCGATCGGTGTCCACCCTTCATTCGGACTCAAATTGCCATAGCGATGGGCTAAATATGTAGTGACCCCCATCATGATATCATCACGAAAATTTTCAGGTATTGCAGCCCAATAATTGGATAAAAATCTCAAGAATCGAGAGGGATTACGTGAGGAAGCCTCTCGTAGTTGGGAGCCCACTTCCCGCTCCCCGCCAACAAGCATTTTAATTCCATCGCAATCCGAATGCCCATCATAGTGCATCAGTAATTTCAACACCCCTTTATCGCTTATTCCCAAAAATATTTCAAATGGAAATGGAGCCCTAACAATATTTTCATATGAGTGATTTTTAGGTTGACGTACTATTATTCCCGCTTTTTTCTCATATTTATCAACCACAGCTTGTGCTTTTAGTGAGCGTAAGTAGCAAGGAATAGATGCTATCAATGCTGCTTTCTTCTCCAATACCCACAATTCACTTTCGGTGGATTCATACTTCTCCCATATAGTTAAAATATTATCCATGACAGCATCCTGTGCTGAAACGGGTAGAAATCTGAAGCTTGCCTGTATTAGTTCATCTAATTCATGAGAAACATCAAACTCAAGTATGTTTCGACTACACAATATACGCTCTATCAAAGAAAGATTAGTTAATGGCGAAATAGTACAAGCAAGAATACAAAAATAGAGTAAAGCGCCTTCATCATTTAGGCAAAGTCGTTCACTATTTTGTTGCCACCAGTCTGAGTGTATTTTTGCTTGGTAGAGGACACTTGCTTCAACAGCGTCAAATAGAACATTTATGCTCTCCGCATGATGTATATCTAACAGATTGCCCTTTCTTTCATAGGAAGTCTCGCTCAGAAAACCATATCGATAATTCATTTTGGGATTTTTATATTGTGACTCCCTATACTGACTCCAGTATTCTATTGCATCTACTGCCAAATCCAGCAACGTACTGGATTGCATCATTCGGTTTTTTAGAAAATTTTCATTTTGAATTCCAAATTCATGCGGACGGCAACGTAACTCATTCTCAAAGCTGTACTTCAATATATTCTCATCTGTTAGCCCAACAGTTATATAACGCCAGAGAAAGATATCATCGACTACGCCAATCGCCACACACTTAGCAATAACTTCACCAAGCGAACTGTACTCAGACAATGGCATATCAAGTAAACGCTGTAACAATGGAGCAACCAGTTGCAAATTCCCATGTTCAATTTCTAACAAAATCCTTGCAAGCTGATCTGCAATACTTTTGTTATCAAAATAATCTAATTCAATAATTTCAGTCCAGAATGACACCACTCCTACAGTATCAGCATTACTCCATTGAGCAATTCGATGAACATGTATCTTTAGGCCTTCAATATCTCGGTTGGTTATTAGATTAGGACACAGAAATTTCATCCAGAAATGATGCCACTCAACAGATCTACCAGCCGTGTAAATCACCTGAAAAACATCACGGTAATCTTCGCGTAAATCACGTATTAAAGACCAATCGTCATTCTGTGGTGTTTGCTCAGCGAAAGATTCTGCTGCGAGGCGTCGGATATGAAAGGCCGTATCGCCCGTTAATACCGTCCTGAGTTGTTTTCTGAACTCACGGCGCTCACCTATCGCCAACTGAGCGATAAAACTTCGGATGCTTGGTCTTACAAAAGGAACCGGCGGTAAGTCTTTTATGAATTCATTTAGTGTGACGCCATTCCGTATAGCCCGACTTATGACGAGGACATCCAGTAAGGTTTGATGGCCAAAAGTCAGTTTCCCATCTACAGTTTCCTGCAATACATTAAGACTGCGAAGTTTTCTCTCAATATCTAAAGATGCAGTGAAACGCTGTCGAGGAACCGTCAGGCTTCGCAAACGCAGCATCTCGGTGGCAAGACCTTCAATCGCTTGTAAAGCCATATCCCCCAATTCAACATCGGCAAGCACAATACTATTTAGATAGCGTTGCGCCAAAGCATGGCTGGTTACCACATTGAAACTGCCACCTCGTAAGGCTAGTTCTACAAACAGCGCCAATTCACGCGGATTACGTATCAATTCACGTGTGACGATGTCAATTTCTGTTGCAGCAATTTTCAACGTAGCCAGTAATGGAGCAACTACAACATCCCAGTTTAATGGCTGACACTCAAATTCGCAGTCCCAATGCCGTTCAGCAATCCGTCTGTCGTAATGCCTGTCAAATTCGCGGCATGCGGTAACAACGGTGATATTTGGAATCAATAACAAGCGATCGATTTGAGCAAGGAAATACTGTAGTACGCGATGCTCACGGGCAATGGATAATACATCTAAGGAATCAATAACGACTATTACATAAGCGCTTTCAGCAAGTCTTGCAGCTTTCTCTACCCATTGCTGGGACAGTCCCTGAGCCTGGCGCTCTTCTGGTGTTGCGAGATCTGCGAACTCACGTGACTGGATAAAAAGTGGTGCCATGTCTGAACAGTTTATTGCCCGTTCTTCTAAAGCCTCCTGCAATTCAAGCATGATACAGGTTTTTCCTGAACCTGGGAGACCAGTAAGCAGGATAGACTTTTTTCTTGCATCAATTGCAGCCAACAGTTCATTCAGGATTGGGTTGGCAATTCGCTGCCCAGCAATATCTCGCCGCCATGACCTACCNNCCCAGACTGCTGGACAATGTTCCGAAGATCGTTTTTAGTCAAACGATGTATAGTCGCAGCAGACGAGCTACCACCACCTAATCGTGCCCCTAGTTTCTCAATGCTAACCCAGAGTGCGTTAAAAGCTGCTTCATGGTTACTCGCTATGCTACGTAAGCGGCCACGTAACTGGAGTTCCATCTGATCGAGGTCATCACTGGTAATAAAATTAGTTCGACGAAGGAATTCAAATACTGAAAGGTCAGGAGCAGTTTTTTTTAGGAGATGAGCCAAGGTGTCATTTAGTCCCCTCTGTGCTTTCCCTAAACTTTGTAGATAGTTCATTTCATCTGGTTGGGATGAGCTGTGCTCTTTGATTTTTGCAAGGTCGCCAAAGTTATTTCGCGAATAAAAGCGGACATTAACTCTGGGGTTATCAGCCAGCAGAAGGAAGGCTTTATCCAGTTCGTCACCAAGGTCAGCTATCGTCCAGGCCTTGAAATCTGTTTGATTTTTTTTGCACTGGCAGGCGATCAAGGTTCCGTCAGTTCTGCCAACAACGACATCATCAACGGAATAACTTATCGAATCTACTTCAAGCCATTCGAAGTCCGGATCGGACAAGACTATTAATGCCCAATCAAACGCTACCAGGGTCTGATAGCCATCGCCGCGATTTGAACGTATACCTGCAATACTCATAGATTATTCCTTTCAGGGGACAGTTCCCCTTTTTCATCCAGAGATGATTAGCATCGATTAAATTGTGGACATAATATTAGCCCTTCTGGGCTTGCACCAGAATGTCCAGAAGGTTCCCGCCCCT
>DKLL01000098.1 GCA_002455755.1 Acinetobacter sp. UBA6641 | reverse complement strand
GTATTGGCAAATTCATCTAAAATAATAGGCACAAGTGTGCGGTCAGCATCTTTACCTACCACAAATTTTAAAATCAGGTCATTCATGCTGGCATTGGCTTGGTGCAACCAGAAACGTTTTACATTCGTCGGTGCAATTTCATTTTTCTCAAGTTGCTTGGTAATGATTTTCGCAACCANNCCGAAGTTGTTGCGGATGTTGTTTGAGAACTGGGTAAACAAATGCGTATCTACAATTTCAAAACCGGTTTTAGTGGTTGTATCTTCAATAATGGATGCTGTAGCAACATCACCAAAAATAAAGTGACAATCACGTGAACGGAAATCGGTATGACCTGAAGTAATCTCGACATTCACCAACAATACACGGCGTGCACCACATTTAATCGCATCAGCCGCCTGTTTTAAGCCAAAGGTTGCAGCAGAACATGCCACATTCATGTCATAGGCATAACCTTCAATACCCAAAGCGGTTTGAATTTCAATGGCTACAGCAGGATAAGCACGTTGGATGTTTGAACATGAAAGAATCACAACATCGATATCTTCAGCTGTAACACCGGCATTTTCCATCGCCTGTTTAGCCGCAATCACACCCCATTCTGCTTGAATAGAAAGTTCATCATTGCTGCGTTCACGTAAACGTGGATATAGACGTTTTGGATCTAGGATGCCCGATTTTTCAGCAACATAGCGACTCTTAACACCAGATGCTTTTTCAATAAATTCTGCATTGGAACCGCGACGCGCTTCAACTTCACCTGCGGCGATTTTGTCAGCATTGTCGTGGTTAAACTGTTCCACATAAGCATTTAAACTTGCCACCAATTCTTCATTGCTAATGGCTTCTTCTGGGTGATAAAGACCAGTACCGGTAATACGAATGCCCATGTAAAACTCCTGCTAATTTCGCGCTATGTTAACTGCCCCCTACTTGATTCCATACTTTTTGCAATCTGGTTGGGGAAACCGGCATTTTTGTTTTCATCGGCTGTGAGAACAGGGAAATACGGAATTCTTCCACCATAAAGTACAAATCTTTCAGGCGAGCGTCATTTTTAAACTTAAACAATTTTTCCATCCATGGGTCAACTTGATCAATGGCAGAATTATCCCTTTGTAGGTTATTTGGCAAGCGCTCCAAACGCAAGACCAGTGCCTTCAAATAGCGTGGAAATTCCTGCCATATATCGGAAGATTTGACATACACACAGTTGGAAAGACTCATCAAATCAAGCTGATCTTCAATGTCATCAATATTTTTTCCAAAGATAGAATCGTCTAAAACCAACAATTTTCGACGAATATCCTGCCATTGGATATAAATATCGCTCAGTATAGATAATGCCACTTGACCATGCGTTAGGAAAGATTTTTTTACATTTAAAATCAAGTTTTGAAACTCTTCAGCATTGACAGGCAGCTCATTTATTGCCATTTGAAGTGTAGCATAAACTAACATTTGCTCCAGTTGAGCCTTATCACCCAGCGGTGAATAAGCCAAAGCCAATGGTTTGGAAATCTGTTTTTTCAGCTGACGAATCAGATCGCCGAGCTGCATATATACCAGATGAATCACCCCTTCCCGATGCTGCTTAAGAGCTTCTGCCTGATCATTAAAGGTTTGAATCACCACGCCAGATTGATCTTTAGTATCCAGCTTTGCAAAAGGTTTGCCTGGAACCAAAGCCTGATATTGTTTCACAACAACACCGGTCACTTTTTGTGAGGCTTCAAAAGTAAAGTTTTCCGGAAAGTTTTTAAACTCACCCTTCAGTTGCTTTACCGGACTATGCGTTTCAGTTCGGCAACGGGCTTTCAGTTCGGCCAGATCACGGCCTTTTTCAATTACCCGACCCTTTTCATCAATCACTTTAATGAACGGCAGCAAATACTGATCTACACGCTCAAAAGAAAAGTCTTTCTCGGTGATTTGTTCACCGCGCAGTTGGAATGCCAAGAAACTAAAAATATGCTTTTGCAAATCTTGTGCATCAATTTTTGCCATCAATTTTTTTGCAGTATCTGGAATTGGTACCAGATTACGGCGCTTGTCTTTAGGCAACGATTTTAACAAGGCCTCAATCAAGTCCTGACGCCAGCCTGGGATGCCCCATGACCAGATGTTTTCATCCACTTGTGGCAAGGCCTGTACTGGAATTTTAACCGTTGCACCATCTTCATCATGACTTGGGTCAAAACGGTAGCTGGCAGCTAAACGTAATGCNNAAATAACGCGGATTTTGCGGCTCAACTGTGGCACGCCAATCTTCAAAACTACGGCGGCTGGCGACTTCTTGTGGCACTTTTTCAGCATAAAACTGATAGATGGTTTCTTCGTCCACTACCAGATCGCGACGACGCAGCTTATCTTCCACCCGTTCCACTTCTTCAAGCTTAAGCAGGTTATGTTTCAAAAATGGCGGCATAATGCCCAGATTGCCTGTAGTTAAGGCATCACGCAGGAAAATTTCATGTGCCGCAGCCTGATCGACTTTTTCATAGTTCATCAAACGCTTCGGTTCAATGATCAAGCCAAACAGGGAAATCTGGTCATAAGCATTCACCACTCCGGCCTTTTTCGACCAATGTGGCTCAAAATAGTGATGCTTGAGCAAATCACGTGCTGCCAGCAGAATCCATTCCGGTTCAATCTTGGCAAGCGTACGTAAATACACCTGAGAGGTTTCTACCATCTCAAAGGCCATCACCCATGGCGTATTGGTTTTATGCAAGGTCGATGCCGGGAAAATACGGGCTTTTTGCTGGCGTACTGCCATAAACACATTGCGTTCATCGGTCTTGTTGGCAATAAAGGAAAGCAAACCGGTCAATAAATTACGGTGCAGGTTTTCATAACTGGCTTTTTTATCATTAAAGGAAAGCTTTAAGCCTTGCGCCAATTCCGACAACTGTTCATGGGTTTTCTTCCATTCGCGTAAACGTAACCAGCTTAAAAAATGCTGCCGTGCAAAATTACGACGCTTGTTCTCATTCATCGAGGCACGGTTAGCTTGCAAGGTTTCCCATAACTTGATGTAGAACAAAAAGTCAGAGTCACCTTCTTTAAACAAGGCATGCTTCTGGTCAGCTTGCATCTGTTTATCGGCTGGACGTTCACGCGGGTCTTGTACTGCCAGCGCAGCCACAATAATCAGCACTTCATTGAGTACACCAAAATGTGCCCCACCCAAAATCATACGGGCCAAACGCGGGTCAATCGGCATCTTCGCCATTTGCTGACCGATTTTTGTCAGTTCTGATTTCTTCTCGTTTAAAGCACCCAGTTCAATCAACAACTTACGCCCATCACTCACCAAACGGTGATCTGGCGGTTCAATAAAATCAAAACTTTCCAGCTCACCCAGATTCAGGCTTTGCATCTGCAAAATCACCGAGGCCAAATTGGTACGCTTGATTTCGGGTTCGGTAAATTCAGGACGGCTCTGGAAATCCTCTTCACTATACAGGCGAATACAGACACCCGGCGCAATACGGCCACAACGCCCTTTACGCTGATTGGCGGCTGCNNCGCAATACGGCCACAGCGACCTTTACGTTGGTTGGCCGCCGCTTGAGAGATAGCTTCAATCGGCAGGCGTTGTACCCGTGAACGGTAGCTATAACGTGAAATACGCGCAAAACCGCTGTCGATCACATAACGAATATTGGGTACAGTTAAGGCTGTTTCGGCCACGTTGGTGGCAATAATAATGCGTCGCCCACCACCAGAACTAAAAATCTTTTGCTGTTCTGCTATGGCTAAACGCGCATATAAAGGCAAAATTTCAGTATGCCGTGGACCATGCTTTTGCAAGGTTTCCTGAAGTTCACGAATTTCCTGTTCGGTACTGGCAAAAATCAGGATATCGGCATGTTCTGGATGGCCTTTTTGCTGTGCATCGGCAAAACACTCTTCTACCGCTTGTACCACTGCGCGCGGCAGGTTTTCTTCAAAGTCATCAAATTCATCATCATCACTGCCGCCAATACTCATTTCTGAAATAGGACGATAACGTACTTCTACAGGAAAACTGCGTCCTTCGACTTCAAAAACCGGTGCATCAAAAAAGTAGTTGCTAAAGCGGTTTACATCTAGGGTTGCTGAAGTAATGATGACTTTTAAATCTTTACGACGTGGCAAGAGCTGTTTTAAATAGCCCATGATAAAGTCGCTGTTCAATGACTNNAGCCAAACGTCGCGGTTGAGTATGACCAATCATGCCGGTTAACCCGCGTCCCGCCAGCATGGCAATTTGCGGTAACTGGGTGGTTTTACCGGAACCGGTTTCCCCTGCCACAATAATGACTTGATGCTGTTGAATCGCATCAATTAATTTATCGGCATATTGGGTAACAGGAAGATCTTGATTCAGCTTGATGTTCGGAATACGGGATAAACGCTCACGAACTTTATGATTGGATTTTTCAAGTAATTCTTGGTATTGCGCCTCACTGGTATCTTTACCTTTGCGTAGCCGATTTAAACGATGACGGTCACGTGCCATGACCCATTGATCTACATTTAAATGACTTAACACAGATGATTTATCCCAAAACATAAAATTGAACTGGGTATTTTACGCTTTAACGCTCTCAAGAGAAAGATAAGCAAATGTTTATTCATAACCTTTAAGGTAAACAATACCCTTAAAGCATCAAAAATAAGTCATCCTCTTTGTTAAAATTGATTTATATAACAATAGTTAGCCAGTTGCTCATCTTTAAAGACACCCGGATAGTTCATTTTTTAACCACGACTGAATGCAGTATTAGCGAGATTTCAGAAAAAGAAATTTAATTTAAATAAATTTTACCCTTGAATTTTGGACGATCAACCTTCATGTTCTTAGGCAAGCTGAAAAACTGATATTTTGTCATTCAATAATGATTTTTAAATGATTGAATAGATAAAGAATCAGATTTGGTGGAATTGTAGGCTTTATATTAGTAAATTCGGTTTTTCCGATTTTAATAATGTAAAAATACTGTTTCAGCAATAACAAAAAATTCGCTATCCTTTTGGAAATCAAATACAAACCTCAATCATGGAGACAATGATGAGCTTAATTAATACAGAAGTTAAACCATTTAAAGCAACTGCATTCCAAAACGGTCAATTTATTGAAGTGACTGAAGCTGATCTTAAAGGTAAATGGTCTGTAGTATTCTTCTACCCAGCTGACTTCACTTTCGTTTGCCCAACTGAACTAGGTGACCTTGCAGACAACTACGCTGAATTCCAAAAATTAGGCGTTGAAATCTACTCAGTTTCTACTGACACGCATTTCACTCACAAAGCTTGGCACGATTCTTCTGAAGAAATCAAAAAAATCCAATACGTAATGGTTGGTGATGCGAACTGGACACTTGCTAAAAACTTTGATGTATTAATCGAAGCTGATGGTCTTGCTGACCGTGGTACTTTCGTTATCGACCCTGAAGGTAAAATCCAGATCGTTGAAATCAACGCTGGTGGTGTTGGCCGTGATGCTCAAGAACTTCTTCGTAAAGTTAAAGCAGCTCAATACGTTCATGCTCACCCAGGTGAAGTTTGCCCAGCTAAATGGAAAGAAGGCGATGCAACTTTAGCTCCTTCAATCGACCTAGTGGGTAAAATCTAATCTCTATTAGATTGCACTGATATAAAAAAACCGCGCTTTTAGCGCGGTTTTTTTAGTTTTTATCTTATCGTTTTATATTTTTAAATTAGGGCGTGTCATCAATTA
>DKLL01000024.1 GCA_002455755.1 Acinetobacter sp. UBA6641 | reverse complement strand
TCTTGAAATTAAAATACGCTGTATTGCCATATTTGACAATAGTTTTATTTAAAATAAAACGACATCAATCATTAAACTTTTGTTTATACCTGGTGTAAAAACTGCCCTTAAACGCTGCAGTTGGATCTGTTTTAAAAAACGTGTAAATTCACTGCTCATTATTTTTTAGCTCTCACCGCATCAATGGGCTGAATTATTTTTATTCGATTGAAATTCAATTTCTGCATTTCTAAAATAGACATTTAATTTATATAAATAACAATCTGATACAGCAATTTTAGTGCTTAAGCGATACTCACAGTTACAAAAAAAAACAATTATTGATCCAGAAAATGAACCTAAAAATACAAAACAATATTTTATATATATCATTACTTTATGTTATAAGATGAATCTATTAAGTCAAAATATTACGCAATACGTAATTTACTTATGTATTGCATAATAAAAAGCCCGCCGTATGATGTGAAAATAAATCAAGTTTATCGTATAAGGTTTGCACTTCACCTGGGAACCACAGCGATAAATAAAGGATGAGACAAACGGATTTGTCATAAAAATTTAAATGATTAATATGATTTTTCTCGTTTGTTTAAAAGTGAATCTCTTAAAAAACAGGCAATAGGATTGCTTTAAGAAAATGAGGATGTTGTATGGATAAGCTAGCAAACCCTTTAGAACTTTGTGGATTTGAGTTTATTGAATTCGTATCTAAAGATGGCGATCTAGATGAAATTTTTCAAACGATCGGTTTTAGCAAAGTTGCCAAGCATAAATCCAAAAATGTATATTTATGGCGTCAGGGCAACATTAATATCATTCTCAATTATCAACCAGAATCTTATGCAGCGTTTTTCTTTAAAGAACACGGACCTTCTGCATGCGCAATGGGCTTTAAAACCCTAGATGCTGCCAAAGCCTTTCATAAGGCCATTGAATTAGGTGCAGAACCGATTTATTCAAAAATTGGTCCAATGGAACTCAACATTCCGGCCATTAAAGGGATTGGTGGCTCGCCTATTTTTCTGGTCGACCGTGATATTTATCAAAGCGACTTCATTTTCTTTAATGATGTCAATTCACATCCGGTAGGCACAGGATTAAAAGAAATCGATCATTTAACCCATAATGTCTATAAAGGCCGTATGCAATACTGGTCAGATTTTTATGAAAGAATTTTTAATTTTCAGGAAATTCGTTATTTCGATATTAAAGGTGAATATACCGGCTTGACTTCAAAAGCGCTCACCGCGCCTGATGGAAAAATCCGTATCCCGCTGAATGAAGATTCTGACAAAGGCAACGGTCAAATTGCCGAATTNNTATTCCGCTGAATGAAGATTCAGACAAAGGTAATGGCCAAATTGCCGAATTTTTAAGTGATTTTAATGGTGAAGGTATTCAGCATATTGCTTTTATTACCGATGACCTGATTGCAACTTGGGATAAATTAAAAGCTTTGGGTGCCAAATTTATGACGCCGCCACCCAACACTTATTACGAAATGCTGCAAGATCGTTTGCCGAACCACGGCGAACCGACCGATGAACTGCAAAAGCGTGGCATTCTGCTGGATGGCAATACACAAAATGAGGACAAGCGTTTGTTGTTGCAAATCTTCTCTGAAAATATGCTGGGTCCGGTATTTTTTGAATTTATTCAACGCAAAGATGATGACGGTTTTGGTGAAGGTAACTTCAAGGCCTTGTTTGAATCGATTGAGCGTGACCAGATTAAACGTGGTGTACTGGATATTTCAAAAGCTTAATCTCAGTTCAATCTTTTAATCAAAGTTGTGATGATTTTCTATGTACATACATGGCTGTGTACATAGTAGATTTACCTCTGAATTAAATGATTTCAATAATATTTCTGATACTGCTCTGATGATTGAATAAAACAAGAATGAAATAGAATTGCATTCATCAAAATAGAGCACTATCTCAGCATGGATGAAGATAGAAAATGCAGCAAATTGAACAAGGAAACCTGAAAAAAGGTTTAAGTAATCGTCATATCCAGCTGATTGCACTGGGTGGCTCCATTGGCACCGGATTATTCCTCGGTATTGCACAAACCATTAAGCTTGCGGGTCCATCGGTAATTTTAGGGTATGCCATAGCCGGACTGATCGCTTTTTTAATGATGCGCCAATTGGGTGAAATGATTGTAGAAGAGCCAGTGAGTGGCTCGTTTAGTCATTTTGCCTATAAGTACTGGGGAAAATTTGCCGGTTTTATGTCGGGATGGAATTACTGGGTATTGAATATTTTGGTCTGTATGGCCGAACTAAGTGCAATTGGTCTTTACATTCATTATTGGTGGCCAGAAATTCCGACCTGGGTTTCCGCCCTAGGCTTCTTTATTTTTATTAATGTGATTAATCTTTTACATGTTAAATTGTTTGGTGAAATGGAATTCTGGTTAGCCATTATTAAAGTATTGGCCATCATCGCCATGATTGCCTTTGGGAGTTACTTACTCGCAAGCGGTAGCGGTGGTACACAATCCAGCATGCAAAACCTATGGGAATTGGGCGGTTTTTTCCCGAATGGTGTCATGGGTTTGGTCATGGCCATGGCGATGATCATGTTTGCATTTGGCGGTATTGAATTGGTCGGTATTGCAGCTGCGGAAACCGATAATCCGCAAAATACTTTACCCAAAGCCATCAACCAAATTGTTTATCGGGTTCTGTTATTTTATATCCTGAGTTTGGTGATTATTTTGTCGCTGTATCCCTGGAACCAAATGGCACAAGGCGGCAGCCCTTTTGTCCTTATTTTTGATTCCCTGAGCAGTCAAACAGTGGCGACGATTTTAAATTTTGTGGTTCTGACTGCGGGTGTTTCTGTATATAACAGCACCAATTATTGTACCAGCCGCATGTTGTTGGGCCTGGCACAACAAGGCAATGCGCCTGGATTTTTGCGTAAAATTAATCCCCGTGGCATTCCGGTCAATGCTGTCATGGTCTCTGCTTTTTTTACTTTAATCTGCGTACTCATCAATTACCTATTTCCCGAAAAAGCTTTTAATTTACTGATGATGCTGGTGGTTGCTGCAATTGTGATTAACTGGGTGGTTATTTCATATACGCATTTAAAGTTCAAAAAACACATGCTAGTCATGAATGCTTCAACCCAATTTCCCAGCATTGCCTACCCGTTTACAAATTATGTCTGCATTATTTTTATGGGCGGCATTTTGCTGATTATGAGTCAAACTCCCGATATGCGTATTGCGGTTCTGATGATTCCGGTCTGGATTTCATTACTCTTGATTGCCTATTTCTTTAAAAACAAGAAAATTTCGGACCATCAATTAGCATTAAAAGATAAAATGCGTTCTATACCGAAGGCTTGATTTGTTTTACTCCATAACGAAGGATGTATTCATGTTCCAACATGTTGATGCGTATGCAGGTGATCCGATTCTTTCTTTGATGGAAGAATTTGCTAAAGATGAACGGACACAAAAAGTGAATTTAAGTATTGGACTTTATTACAATGAAGACAATATTGTGCCTCAACTTGAAGCGGTCAAAGCGGCCTACAAGAATATTGAAGCAAGCAATTNNTACCAATGGATGGTTTGAAACCTTATAATCAGGCCACTCAAGCCTTGGTGCTGGGAGAAAACAGTCCGGCGCGCCGTGATGGACGCGCGGTTACCATCCAGACTTTAGGCGGTTCTGGCGCACTCAAAGTCGGTGCGGATTTTCTGAAAAAATATTTTCCAGAATCTGATATCTGGGTCAGCCAGCCGACCTGGGAAAACCACATTGCCATTTTTAACGGTGCCGGCATTCACTCGCATTTCTACCCTTATTTTGATGCCACAACCAACGGCGTTTATGTGCCAGCAATGCTGGAAAAATTAAGCCAGCTTCCTGCAAAAAGCATTGTGTTATTACATCCTTGTTGCCATAACCCGACCGGTGCAGACTTGACTGCTGCGGAATGGGATCAGGTGATTGAAGTCTTGCAAAAACGGGATCTGATTCCGTTCCTCGACATTGCCTATCAAGGTTTTGGTCAAGGCCTGGAGCAAGATGCCTATGCGATTCGCGCACTCGATCAGGCCGGGATGAATTTTATTGTCAGCAATTCATTTTCCAAAATTTTCTCGCTCTATGGCGAACGTGTCGGCGGTTTAACTTTTGTCTGTGATGATTCGGCCACTGCACAAAAAGTATTGGGACAGCTAAAAGCGACTGTACGCCGTATCTATTCAAGTCCGGCAACGACTGGGGCATTGCTGGTGAATAATGTCTTGCATGATGAACAGCTGACTGCATTATGGAAAGCTGAACTGCAAGAAATGCGTGAACGTATTATTCAAATGCGTCACATTTTAAAAGATAAACTCAGTCAGGCTTTGCCAGAACGTGACTTTAGCTATCTGGTCAAACAGCAAGGCATGTTTAGCTATACCGGCCTGAGTGCTGAACAGGTCGATATTCTCAAAAATCAATACGGCCNNAAGATGGCTTAGTCTTCGAAGTGGATTACGGTACGAATCGATTTACCTTCATGCATCAAGTCAAAGGCTTCGTTAATCTTTTCCAGTCCCATGGTATGAGTGACAAAAGGTTCCAATTGAATATCCCCCTTCATGGCTTCTTCCACCATACCCGGCAATTGCGAGCGGCCTTTAACGCCACCAAAAGCGGTACCTTTCCAGGTGCGGCCAGTGACCAGCTGGAATGGACGGGTTGAAATTTCCTGACCTGCGCCGGCTACCCCAATAATGATCGATTGCCCCCAACCGCGATGAGCACATTCCAGTGCTGAACGCATCACATTGGTATTGCCAATACATTCAAAGGAATGGTCCACGCCC
>DKLL01000155.1:222-32492 GCA_002455755.1 Acinetobacter sp. UBA6641 | reverse complement strand
AAAAATTCCCTCTCCTTTTTAAAGATGAGCGTAATTACGCGCAAGAGTGAGAGGTTTCTATGGAAAAAAGTCCCTCATCCTGGCCTTCTCCCTGAGTCATATATGGCGCAAGAGAAGGAACTTCCCAATTTAATTTCATTACTTTCTAATGATCATTTTGTGATTTATGAAAGAAGTCTATTATTTATTTAAATAGTTTAAGAAAATATTCCATATATATAAATTTTCTATCAACTAAGAGCTTTTAAGTATCATTTATTTACCTTTCGGTATATTATGTGTTGTATCGCGCTTCATCAAGAAGATGTCGTAGTCCTGCTATCTCTTTTATGGCTTTACTCAAATACGGTCATTTCAGTTAAATGTTCTCAAGAACAGCTTCCTGTAATTTTAGTGTCTTAAAATTAAAAGATCTCTGCGTACTATTCCATTTGAATACCTGATCAAGGTTGAAGAAACGGCCGTTTAATGGCTATCAATAAAGTACATTCAGCTTTATCCATTGATACTTAAATTATCACTTGATGAATGCTCTTTATTTGAAAAGCTTAAATTATCTTCCAGCCCAGTTCTTTGAGTAGAAAAAGTGTCATTTGAAGTCTGAAAAATCTTAGGATTATTTTTTTTAAAATTATGCCATTTATTTATAACTAATTGTATTAAATCATTTTTTAATAAAATTTTTTAAAAATTCCTATTAAGGCAAAAGCTATGAATGATGTAAGATTATTATATGTAAGTAAGTTTAAAAGTAAGATTAATCCTTTAAGCGAGTTATGTGATATTTTGTCAGAAGCCTTGAATTTTAATAGCTTAAATCAAATTTATGGCGCTCTTTATTATGGAAATAATTACTTTGTGCAGTGCTTAGAAGGCCAGAAAGATAAAGTAGAACATCTGTTTTATGAAAAAATTATAAAAGATGCGCGTCATGAAAACTGTGAAGTATTGTATTTTGAAAATATTGAAACATATCTATTTTCTACATGGCATATGAAATATGCGATGTTTCATAGAGAAGTACTTGATTTCTTTTCTGATTACCATAATGATGAATTTAATCCTTATTTACTCAATCCCTCAACTATTCCAACTTTTATCGAGTTATTAAGTAAACATGGTGATAGCTTTTCTAGCTTAAAAAATAAAGCCTCAATTAATGCAAATCCAATTTAAAGATAAAATTAAGATAATAAAGCATGTGCAAAAGGCCCTGTTTATGGTCCTTTAATTATTGATTGAACATCAAATCTCTTAGGCTAAATATACATATTCACGCTTATCTCTCACCATTATTCAAAGACCTTTTCCTAGACATCCCCCTGAAAAAAACGTATAACACCGTTTTTCAAATTTAACGGGTAAACGCTACTGTGAAACTCATCCTTGCACCCATGGAAGGCTTAACCGACCCCATTATGCGTGATGTCCTCACGTCTGTGGGCAGCTTTGACTGGTGTGTAACCGAGTTTATCCGTATTACCAACTCTGTCTTGCCAGATCATATTTACTATCAATATTGTCCTGAATTACTCAAGGGCGGTAAAACAGCCTCAGGTACACCTGTACATGTACAGTTCTTAGGCAATGATCCGGAAATGCTGGCAGCCAATGCCATTCGTGCAGTGGAACTCGGGGCTCCTGCCATCGACATGAATTTCGGTTGCCCTGCAAAAACGGTCAACCGTCACCGTGGTGGTTCAGTGCTGCTGGATGAACCCGAAGTGGTACATCTCTTGGTCAAGGCCGTTCGAGATGCCGTACCCCGTCATATTCCAGTTTCAGCCAAAATGCGCTTGGGCTATATGGACAGAAAATTTACCCTGGAAAATGCTCATGCCATTGAGGATGCTGGTGCTGCCTGGGTCACGGTACATGCCCGTACCAAGGCGGAAGGTTATACTCCACCGGCTTTCTGGGATCAACTGCAACCGATTCGTGAAGCGTTAAACATCAATGTGATTGCCAATGGTGAAATCTGGACCAACGCAGATGCCAAACAATGTCAACTTGAGTCTGGCTGTGAAGATTTGATGATTGGCCGGGCTGCTGTAACCACGCCGGATATCACCCAATGTATCCGCCAAAATACAGATGAAGCCTTGATCACCTGGAATGAATTATTGGCTCTGCAAATTCGCTTCCTGAATGGCCACTATAAAAAAGAAGTGAATATGGTCGGACGCTATAAACAGTGGCTCGGTATGATGTCCAAGCATTATCCAGAAGCCAAAATGCTCTGGGATGAAGTAAAACGCACCAAGCAACTGAACGAAATCATTGAAAAGCTGCATCAGCTACAGCATTAATAAAAAAGCCTTTGCATGGGCACAGGCTCTTTTGGTCAATTCTCTTGCTTACGCTGTTTTAAGTTGTTCACATGTATTCGATTGGTTTTCCAGCACTTCTCTAAAACTTCTTTTTCGATCCGCAATTGAATCCGTTTCAGTTTCATCGCCGGAATCACTTCATCCTGAAAACCTTTAACATAGTCGGTCCATGCCGCGCCGCGAAACACATTACTTGGCATGGCTGTTTTAAATTCACTCTCCAGCATAAAGACAATCACCGAATGTAAATGCTGCGGTTCGAGAATATCGGAGAGCACATCCTCAAGTACTTTCATGTGTTTATAGTTTTGATGCAATGGATTTTGAAATTTATAGCTCTTTTTGTAAATCTTTTGTGTCCACATTTTTTGCCGTTCGCCGCCAAAAATCCAGCCGGTATAATTTTTGGTTTCAATCACAAAAACCCCAAAAGGACTGAGCAGAATATGATCGATTTGCGTTGTTGCTGCCTGTTCATCTGGCANNCGTGGATCTTTCAAATAGAGTTTGACGTGTACAGCTACCGCAAGTTCTCCCACTTTGCCTTTTAAAAAAGGTTTAAATATCTTAAACAGCACAGCGGCAGCAAATAATAAAATGATCCACCACAACTGTGAAAAAAGTGGTATAAAAATTTGAGAAATATTCATTCAATGAAGTTCATATTATATTTTTAATAACAATAACATAAACTTATTAAATTAGTGAAGATTCAAGTTTCAACAGAATCTCTTTATTGTCCAGCCCACCGGCAAAACCGACCAGTTTACCATTTGCACCCACCACGCGGTGACACGGCGCAATAATGGAAATTGGATTTTTGCCATTGGCTGCGCCCACTGCACGCACTGCTTTGACGTTACCCACCTGCTCGGCAATATCACGGTAACTGCGGGTTTCGCCAAAGGGAATAGTCAGCAAGGCTTGCCAGACTTTCTGCTGAAATTCAGTGCCTTCAAAATCTAGAGGTAAATCAAATTGCTGCCGTTTTCCAGCAAAATATTCGCTTAACTGTTTTTGGGTTGCCAGTAAAATTGGATGATGCGTTTGTTCAATCAGTTCGGCTAAACGTACCCGTTTAGGGTTTTCATTTTCCCAAAGTACCGCTACCAAAGCCGTGTCATTCGCCACCAGTTTTAAGCTGCCTACAGGAGAAGCCATTTCCATAAATGCCAGTTTCATTGTCTACTCCTGTAGTGCAATAAATAAGCGATATAGTGAGGAAGATTAGTTATGATGATGACAGTTTCATCAATACCAATCCAGAAATAATCAGTACCGCAGCGAGCATGCGCGTGGCCGATGCTGGCTCACCCAAAATAAATACCCCGACCAGAAAAGAACCCACTGCACCAATTCCGGTCCAGATGGTATAGGCAGTACCCAGCGGCAAGGTTCGCATGGCATAAGCCAGTAAAGCAAAACTTAACACCATAAAAACCAGGGTAATGATACTCGGGGTAAGACGGGTGAAACCTTCGGAAAGTTTCATGGCATAAGCCCAGACAATTTCAAAAACACCCGCTAAAACCAAAACCACCCAAGCCATGACGACGATGCTCCATTTGATTAGAGTCAGGTCGTCCTGACGAATTTTCTCGGTGCAACAATCAATCTGATGCACTAAGGGAGGTCGTTCCTCCTATCCTTGATCGATAATTATATAAAGAATTGAGGGAAATAAATGCCTGTTTTACATTTTTTGACCAATTGCTCACTTTAAAAATGTAAATAAAAATACGACTGGCCTCAACCAGTCGTATGTTCTGAAGCCGCGAATAGGATTAAAATTTAAAACGTATCCCGGCACCATACAGCCATTCCTGATCAGATGCTGATTCCGCTTGCCAAGCAGTCTGCTCACGCCCCTGCTTGTATCCATAGGCCACATCAATAAAAGGCATGACCTTTTTATTGATTTCATAACGGGTTTCCAGCCCCAACTGTGCGGTACTTAAACCGGTTTTTTGCGCATAGCTGGAGTCATCACTCAACACCACATTCAGATCCAGATAAGGCTTAACAATCAGCTTTTGCGTCAGTAGCACATCGCGTTCGGTTTCCAGGCTTAAAGATGTTTGATTATCCTGCCCGACATAGAGATAGGTATTGGTTTCAAAGAAATACGGCGCCAATCCATGTACCCCAATGACGGTGTCGACTTGATCCTGATCCACTTCACGATTCTGGTCATTGCGATAACGCAAACCAGCCTGTACATCCCAAAAATCGGCAACATTGCGGCTGTATAACACTTTGGCATCGTACTCGGCTTGCTCTGATTCAGCATCATCGACACGGACTTTAATAAAAATCTTGTTTTCATCTGTGCCGATTCGGGTTTCTAGTTTTGACTTTAAAACACCTTCGCCATCATCATTGCGCAGCCATTCACTTTCAACCGTGCTTTGCTGATAAATCTGGCCGCCATGCTCTTTGATATGTGCAGCATGATCCGCATCATCTGAACTGGATTGCCCCTGCTGTAGCGGTTGCATCGGTTTTTCTTTAACCGCAGTCGTTGCTACTGCTGACTCTGTTTGATGCTGTAAATGATCGTCATGCACTTCAGTAGATTGTCCAGACTGCTGTGACATCGGCATAGCATGGTGCTGATCCTGCGCAAAACTCTGTCCACTCAACAACAGCAGAGACGCACTCAATGTGCTCATTGCAAAGAAATTAATGATGCGCATGTGAGTCTCCTTGCTTTGCTGAGTTTGAGGTAGATGGTGTCGGTGCTTGATTTCCGTCTACATTGGCAACAACCAGTTTACTCATCATTCCAGATGACATGTGATACAGCAGATGGCAATGAATCGCCCACTCCCCCAGTTCATCCGCAGTGAGCAGTGCCGTTACCGTTTTTCCCGGCGGCACAATCAAGGTGTGTTTATTCGGCATATTGGCGCTACTTTGCCCATTTTCCAGTTGCATAAACATGCCATGCAGATGCATCGGATGTGCCATCATGCTGTCATTAATGAATTTCAAACGGATACGTTCACCATATTTCACCTGTAACGGTTCAACTTCGGTAAATTTCTTGCCGTTGATGGTCCAGATATAGCGTTCCATGTTGCCGCCCAAACGCACTTTGAGTTCGCGTTCTGCCGGACGGGTATCCGGTTGTGGGTTTAATGATTTCAAATCACTATATTGCAGAGCCTTATGCCCTGCCGGAGTAGAAGCATTTGCCCAGCCATAAACCAGTTGGGTATTTTCATTTACGGCTGGTTTCGCCGAGGGATGTGCAGAATGCTCCATTCCTTGTTGTGGTTCTGAATCAGACTTTGCTTGATNNCTTGGTGTGGTTCATTTGCGAATGATCCATGCCAGCCATGTCATGTTGCATGGATGAATGATCCATCATTTGATGTCTCATTGAACTTACACCACTATTATCTTCACTGCCTTGAGGCGTACTACTTTGATGATCATCCATCTGAGCATGAGTCATATTCGCATGATCACTTGATGATGATCCATGTCCCATATCTTCCATCGTCAGTAATGCACGTGGACGCGGCTTAGGCATGTGAATCGCATGCTTTACTGGAGCATTTTCATTATGCAATGACCCAATCGCAAAACCGCTACGGTCAATCGACTCGGCTTCAATCTGATAATGATTGGCTTTTGGCTCAACAATCACATCATAGGTTTCTGCAGTACCGATGCGAAACTCATCGACCGGCACAGGTTTAACTGGCTGCCCGTCAGCACTCACTACGGTCATTTTCAAGTTGGGAATATTGACATCATAAAATGACATGGCAGAGGCATTAATAAAACGGAAGCGAACTCTTTCATTCAGCTTAAACATGCCAGTCCAGTTTTGTTCTGGGGTTTTGCCATTGATCAGGAAAGTATAACCGGTGACATCAGATAAATCGGTTTTCAGCATACGCATCTGATTCCACATGGAACGATCTTGCCAGGTGCTTTTGAGACCATCACGCTTAACCTGCTTCAACAGGTCGGCCACAGTTTCACGCCGATTTTGATAGTATTCAGCCGACTTTTTCAGGTTCTTCTGAATCTGGTCACTGCTGGACTGATGAAAATCCGACAGCATGACCACATAATCACGATCAGTTTTTTCATGTGCTGCTAGCGGCTTTTTCCCTTTGGGGTAAATCACCAGTGCGCCATATAAACCATCCTGTTCCTGTCCTTTGGAATGCGCGTGATACCAATAGGTTCCGTTTTGACGTACCTTGAAACGATAGACAAAATCCGCCTGTGGTTTAATTCCTTTGAACTGGTTAAAACCCGGCACGCCATCCATCAGTCCCGGCAGCAATAAACCATGCCAGTGAATGGAGGAATCTTTGTTTTTTAGCTTGTTATGCACATGAATAACGGCATCATCCCCTTCTTCAAATTCCAGAAGGGGCGCAGGAAACTGACCATTGACCGTAATGCGCTTTAAGGGCTTGCCGGTGATATTCACCATCTGTTCATCAATGTTGAGATGATATTCTTTGACCGCAGCAAACGCCCAAGACGATGACACTAAACACACCCCGATCACGAGGCTTTGAGTTAATTGTATAGACATGACTGAACCTATAATTTAAAAATAAAAAGTTTTTTTAAATCACGGTCAAGCTTTTGGAGGACGTAAGATCTGCTGCCAGAAACCGCTTAAATGCTGGGCGGAATAAGCAAAATTGGGCTGTAGATGTTCGGGAACAACATTTAAATGGGCAAAACTCGGACTTTGTGCATCCAGCCAGGTGCCCAGACTTTGACAATGTAATTGCAGGCAATCATTACAGCTGAAATGCTGCTGTTGATCGCTCATGCCCTGATGACAGTCCAGATCATGGGGCTGGTTTACCTGTTTGGCAGGCTGATGCTGCATGTGCGGTTGAGTTTTGACTGAATCATGGCAACCTGACATGGTCGTCATGGGCATTTTATCTTCATGCTGAACCGTCAATTCACTCATCATTTGCTGATGCATCGGCTGTTCAAATGCCAAGACAGCATTACTCCACCCGATGGCAAAAACCATCAGGAACACAAACCAAGCCTGTTTGCGTAAGGAAGTGAGCACAGTATTGTCCTTAGCCGATGCACAATAAAAGATAAATCATGTTCTTTTGATTTCAGTCTAGCAGCATAACCAAGATATAAGTTATACACAATTTTTAAATTTATGCTAAACAGTGTCAAGTCCTGTTGAATAATGCCAACTTAAACAATAAAGTTATTTTTTATACAGTATAATTTTAAAGCATAGATGAATAAAGCATCATATTTTTTAATACCTTAACAAGCTGAAAAAGGACTCATTTGAGTCCTTTTTATACATTTAATGTCTAATTATTAAGCTATTGATCTACAATTGTTTATAAACTAATCAAGTTATCCATATAGTTATCTACACAGATATCCATATAGTTATCCATAAAGTTATCCACAACTTAGCAAGAATTAATTGTAGATTATTAAAGATTAACTGAGCCTGCTTTTGCCAGTTCTGAACGCATTTCATCAATTACAGCTTTATAATCCGGTTTGCCAAAAATTGCCGAACCGGCAACAAACATATCTGCACCAGCTTCTGCAATTTCACGAATATTGGCTGGCGTCACTCCACCATCTACTTCCAAACGGATGTCACGGCCTGAGGCATCAATGATTTTGCGGGCCTGACGAAGTTTATCCAAAGTCATGGGAATAAACTTTTGACCGCCAAAGCCCGGGTTGACGCTCATCAACAAAACCTGATCGACTTTGTCCAGAACATAGTCCAGATAATGCAAAGGGGTTGCCGGATTAAATACCAGACCTGCTTTGGCACCGCCCGATTTGATTAACTGTAAAGAACGGTCAATATGATCCGAAGCTTCCGGGTGAAAAGTAATAATGTCAGCACCCGCTTCCAGGAAATCGCCAATCATACGGTCTACTGGCGATACCATCAGATGCACGTCAATCGGTGCCTGAATCCCGTATTTTTTTAATGCCTTGCACACGCCTGCACCAAACGTCAGATTAGGAACGTAATGGTTATCCATCACATCAAAATGTACGACATCTGCACCTGCAGCAAGCACATTTTCAACTTCTTCACCTAAACGGGCAAAGTCGGCAGATAAAATGGAAGGTGCAATTAAATATGGCTTGGACATGGGGAGAACCTGGCTATGCATTTGAATTGATTTTTCACATTATAACAAATTGAACTTTGCTGCTGTGATTCAATCTACATCTGTTGCGATTTAATCGCATTCATTTTAAATCTGCAACGTTGCGTTGCATGATTTCACTTTCGCTATTTTTAAAATCTGCTATTTTGACCTAAGCGCATAAGGTAAATGAGAATGAAAAGTAATACACAAATTATCACGTCAGAAGCAGCCCGTATCGCCAAACGATTACTCAATCACTGGAAACATAAATTTGAAGTCTCTGAAACTGAGGAAGATTTCAGTATCTTTATGCCGGACGCGACTGTTAAGCTGACGCCACAATCAGCAGTATTGTTGGTTTCGATTGACAGTTCATTAGAAGACTTAAGCAGACTGGAAAAAGTGGTGCTGGACCATTTAAGCCGAATGGCACAGCAACAATTTACTGTTATATGGCAGCATCAATAAGTAAGGGAGAATTGAATTCTCCCTTTTTTGAATGAACGATCAGGCTTCGAGTTGTACCGCATGGAATTGCAGGTGGTCATCCATAAAGGTCTGAATAAAGTAATAACCATGATCATAGCCGGCATGTTCACGTAAGGTCAGTGACTGTCCTGCTTGCTCACAGGCCTGTTTGAATAAGGCCGGATTCAGTTGACTGTAGAACTGGTCTTTCGCCCCCTGATCAATCAAAATTTCTGTAAACAGCGCCCCTTTTTCTTGAATCAAGGCAGTGGCATCATGCTTTTTCCATTCCGCCTGATCTGCACCTAAATAATTCGAAAAAGCTTTCTCGCCCCAAGGACATTGGCTGGGCGCACAAATCGGCGCAAAAGCAGACACCGATTTAAATTTTTCCGGGTATTTAAATGCCAGTGTCAGCGCACCATGTCCGCCCATGGAATGCCCGAAGATGCCTATCGCATCCGCTTGCACTGGAAAGGTTTGCTTCACTAGCTCATAAAGTTCATCGGCAATAAAGCTTTCCATTTGATAATGCTCAGCCCACGGTGCCTGGGTCGCATTGATATAAAAGCCTGCACCCTGACCAAGATCCCACGAATCCCCTGCTGCGACCTGTTCGCCTCGGGGTGAGGTATCCGGACTAATCAGGATCAAACCCAGCTGGGCTGCCAAACGTTGCGCATGTGCTTTAATTGCAAAAGTTTCTTCAGTACAGGTCAGACCGGCCAGATAAAACAGGGCTGGACAAGGTTGACCGGTTAAAGCCTGATGCGGCAAGAACATTCCAAATTTTGTCTGCCCTTTTAAACTGTTGGAATTAAAGGCATAAACGCGCTGTTCCCCATCAAAGCATTGATTAACTTGCATCAATTCCATCGTTATTTTCCTTATGGTGCTGCCACACTTAATTGTGGGGTTTCTATTTTCATATCTGTCTGGGTTGTAGCGGGAAATAAGCGTTGCTCAAGCTGCGGCAACATAAATTCCATATTCTTGCCAATCGACCATTGCGGTTCAGAAGCTTCAAATCCTTGTGCGGTTTCCCATTGCGCCACCGTTTTTTTGGTCTGCTCAAAAGCACCTTGGATAGACATCTGCTCGCGCATGGCCTGATCAAAAAAGGCCCGTCCAAAATAGGTATAATCCGCCTCATTGGAACAGCCAAAAGATGCCCGGTCAGCCGCAGATGCAGTAATAATTAAAGTATTATCATCCTGCAAAGCCGGAACAAAACTCCCCGAATAACACGCCGAAATCACGATCACGCGCCAACGAATTCCGGATTTATCCAGAGTATCTTTAAGCCATTTAGGATCGACATCATTTAAATCGATCGGGTCATTTTCCATTTCAAACTGATTCGGCAAACCGTGTGAAGTCATGTATAAAAATAGTACATCACTTTCTTTGTTCATTTGCTGCCCGATACGGCGCAAGGCCATTTCCATACTGGTGCGTGAAGCAATCGGCATTTGCGTTCGGGTTTCAGGGTTATTAATCAGCGCCATGGAACGGCCAAAAGTCCCAAAACGGGTATCAAACTGTTCTTTAATCCGTTCAATTTCCGATTTAAAGACATCTTGATAACCTGCACCGGCAACCCCTAAAAAGTACCAGTGCGACTGGGCAAATTCACCATACTGGATTGATTCCAGAGACTTGTTCAAGATACGGCTTTGTGCATAAAAAGCATCTTCAGCAAAAGTTGGCGGTGTTTCCTCAACTTTCCAGATCGGCTGGCTTTTTACCGACATTTGCCAGACCACCAAGGTAAAAAGTGTGGCAGCGACAATCAGCGCCCGCTCCCACCATGGCCATTTCAGTTCACGTGAAAACACCCACACCACAGCCAGACTTTGCCAGACAAACAGCACCATGAAAATGGTCGGCAAATAGTCATAGAACAGGTAAGGCAAGACATCGATATAGCCCAGATACTGGATCAGGCTTTGCAATAAGGCGATATGGGTATCCAGTACCAGCCACAACAAGGCAGGTACCAGCATCAAACGAGGATTGTTAATCCGCTGGGAAAGGAAAATACCGACGATGAGCGCAATAAAAGGCCATAAAGCATAACTGATCAGGCCTTGCGGGTTAAACTCTCCGATCTCTTCCGCACTGAGCCAGCTGAATAAACTGTTGGCACTGCCGCCTAAAATTCCCCAAAAAATCAGTTGCAGAATCGATGGCCGGACAATTTGCAAAGAACGACGCGAACCCAAAAAAAGCCACATCCCTGCAGTTTGGTTGCTCTTAAAATCATGCCAAAAATTGATGGAGGGTTTAAAGTCGATCATAGGATTTCAGGGTGGTTATCGCTCACGGATTTACCAGTCTAAGTTTATGCTTGATGGAATTTTTATCAATGCTGCTTTGGAACTATATAACAAATTAATGCACATTATTGAATCATTTACCAAACTACTCTAGAAGATGTTGCTGAAAGTAGGCATCAAAACGACAGGCATCTCCCTGCCATTGATGATCCGGTTCCAGATCGGCCAGATATACTGCCAGACGAGGACGCTTCACCACCACACGTTTAGCCACTTTTTGCGCCAGAGTTAACAGATTGTCACCCAGATCCATTTCCCCATGTTCAGGCAACAGCATATGGAGTAGCTGCATCTGCTTTTTTACTTGAGCCTTTTTTTTAATGGCTTGCTGATGCTGGTCGCGCTGGGGAAACATCGGATCAAGATAAACGACATCCACCACATGCTTTTGTTGCGCCTGTTGGGTTAGGTAATCGGCAGAATCAGAAAAAACCAGATCAATTCGTGCTACAACTGAACTGAGAAATGCATCATGTTGTGCATGATTTTTGCTGTCTTCAAGCAAGGTAAACAAAACTGGATGCCGTTCAACCAGGGTGACATTCGCACCCAAATGGGCCATGAGCAAACTGTCATGACCCAAACCGGCAGTCGCATCAATTAAGGTTGGCTTTTCGCCCAGATTACATGCTCGCGCAATCATTTCAGATTTTAACGATGAGCGTTTTAAACGTGGCACTTCAGCTTGCCAGTCCGGCTGCATCTTCATGCCATTGGCACACAGCCACAGACCGGATTCATCTACACATAAAGCCAGTTCAGGATTTAAACGCAAAAATCGGGCATTCAGCTTTTCAATCATTTCAAGCTTTACCGTTATTCCACGAGAAGAAAGCACAGCAGAATACTGCTGTGCTTTCTGTTGAAATGCCTGTTCTACAAATAAGCGGAATTCGCTTACCATAATTTCCAGCCTGTAAATGCGAAAAGTAAGATTAAAAGACCTGAAGCAATACGGTACCAGGCAAAAATCATGAAATCACGTTTAGCGACATAAGCCACCAATACACGAATCAGAATTAAAGCTGAAACGAAGGAAACAATAATCCCTGTGGCTAAAACCGTCCAATCTTCGGTACTTTGGAAAACATCATAACTTTGATACAGATCGAGCAGACCCGCCCCCACAATCACCGGAATGCCGAGGAAGAAAGAAAATTCTGTAGCAGCCTTACGTGAGATGCCCAGGAACATGGCACCAATAATGGTCGCACCTGAACGTGATGTACCTGGAATTAAAGACAGCACCTGGATTAAACCAATCCAGATCGCTTCTTTATAGCTGATGTTTTCCACTTCTTCAGCATTCACTTTCGGCGGATGTTTTTCAATCCACATAATGATGAAACCACCGACAATCAAGCCAATCGCCACGGCAATATCATTAAATAATAATTCTTTGACTGCCTGTCCAAAAGTCAGGCCAATCAGCACAATTGGAATGGATGCCATGATCAGGCTAAATCCGAGATGACGACCTTTGGCTTCACCAGTAAACATACCGGTTGCTGCACCCCATAGACGGGCCCAGTATTCATAAATGACTGCTGCAATCGCCCCCATTTGAATGGCGATCACAAATACATCGCTCTTTTCTTTGGTCCAGAAATTCATAAGTTCTGAAGCGAGAATTAAATGTCCGGTACTAGAGATGGGTAAAAATTCGGTAATCCCTTCAACGATACCCATAATTGCCGCTTTCAGCAGCAGTAAAAGATCCATAGAAAATCCTGATTATGATTTGCCTTGTTCTGGAATTTTTTTCCAGGCATTGTCACGTAAATACACCGGTAATGCCTGTTCAGCACTCACCCAATGCTTTTGCTCTGCATGCGCGCGCGCAATGGTCGCAATATCTTGTGCCGTCGCACTTAAGTCTTTGTATTGTATTTGTTCAGGCTTAATTAAAGCTGAACCTGAACCCGCCAGCTCAAATTTAACCATTTCCCCAGCATCGGCATAATTTAACAGTTGCTCTGTATCTACAGGCTGCATAATGCCGTGCTGATCCAGCTGAAAACTCGCGATATAGACTTCATTCATACGCGCATCCAGCACTGCGGTCACTGCCGTTAAACCCGCCACACGATATGCTGCCTGTGCCAGGGCCTGCAAGGTTGAAACAGGAACAACTGGCAGATCNNAGATCGTTTGCCCAGGCCAGCGCTTGAGTCACGGCGGCATTAATACGTACCCCGCTAAAAGAACCGGGGCCACGGCTAAATGCAATTGCAGTTAAGTCAGCAGCAGACAAGCCAAGCTGGGTAAAAGCTTGTTCGATCATTGGGAGTATCGTTTGCGTTTGTGCTTTTGCTCGCGCATCTAATTGAAAAAATAATTCTTGAGTGTCATCTACAATAGAAACGGAACACTGCTCATTGGCAGTTTCCAATGCCAGCAACTTCATGCACAACCTTAATTCATTTAAATATAAAAAACGTCGGATATCATACTCCACTCATGCGTGTGAGGCGAGATTTTCCATCTTCAGGATACAAAAAAAGCCAAGCTCTCGCCTGGCTGAATATTTCATTTCAAATCACAGTTCAACCGACTCTAAATGCTGAAAATCTTTGAAATGTTCTGCGTAGTGCATGGCACTCATTTTGAGTTTGACTTCAGCCGTTTCATCCAGGGTTTTAACGATTTTCCCCGGTGAACCCATCACCACAGAATTGTCTGGAATGACCTTGCCTTCAGGTATTAAGGCATTGGCGCCAATGATGCAGTTTTTACCAATGACGGCATGATTTAAAATCACGCTGTTAATGCCAATCAGCGTGTTATCGCCAACGGTACAGCCATGCAGCATCGCTTGATGCCCAATCGTCACATAGCTGCCGATATGCATTTCAATGCCTGCATCGGTATGTAAAACGGCATTTTCCTGCACATTGGTAAAATCCCCCAGTTTAATCTTGCTGTTGTCTCCCCGGATGACCGCACCAAACCAGACACTGACCTGCTTGCCCATTTCTACCTGACCGATGACGGTCGCATTATCGGCCACCCAACCATCCCAGGGTTGATGTGTCGCTTGAGGCGTGTATCCTTTAAATTTGTAGATCATATGGTGAAGTTCCTTATTTACCGTATTTAATTTTATTACTATAAAAAGCAGGGGAATTTAATAAAAACGGCCATTCTTTTTTATAATCCAAACCATACTGAAACAGGGATACCAGCATTCGCGCAGTTAAGCCCCAGACAATTTCATTTTCCACACGCATGCTCGGAAAATACAAAGACTGATGAGCATACCGTACTTCATAGGGAATAGGAGGAGCATTCATTAAACTGCTCAGTGATGCAAAGAAAATCCGATCAATCTCGCTTGGCTGAGGAGTCAGCTGCACTTCAGGCGGAATCAGCCCGACTACAGGTTTGACCAGCATGCCACTGCGGGCTTTTTGCATGGGCAAATCGCCAATCAGTTGCACATCAAATGGATTCAGTGCCGTTTCTTCATAGGCTTCTCGCAAAGCCACGACTATATTACTGGTATCCTGAGGATCTCTTTTACCGCCAGGAAACGAGACCTCTCCGGCATGATTGGACAAATATAAAGAACGGCGCGTGAGCAAAACTTTGGGATCGGACTCATCGGTAATGGCAATCAGTACAGCGGCCTGAGCAGGCTTTACTCGTGTAGAAAAGCGTAACCTGTGCTGTAATAATTGTATTAATGAGTAGTCATCCATGTGCTCCTGCTCCTGCCTCGTGCTTTATTTCATCATAGCTGAATTTTTATTCCAAAAGATAGAAATGATGCCAAAGTTGCATTTTTCAGTTATGCTGATCAACACCTTTATCATTGACGATGAATATGAATTTCTGTGTAATTTGCGGACATAAAACAACGGAAAAAATTCCCCTCGGCGATCATCAATTACGCCGCGTTTGTACAGATTGCGGCAATATTCATTACATCAATCCCAAAGTCATTTGCGGTGCACTTGTCCTTTGGGAAAATAAGGTTTTACTTTGCCGCCGTGCCATTGAGCCACGTTATGGACTATGGACTCTGCCCGCGGGTTATATGGAGCTGTTTGAAACCATGGAACAAGGCGCTGCCCGAGAAACCCGTGAAGAANNGATTCATTCAACATGCATTTAGAAACTTTAGGTACCCGTCTGGATCATACCGGTTAAAACTATTATAAATTTTCAATTCAATAAAAAGCCCATCATGTGATGGGCTTTTTATTGTTCACTTTATTTAGTTTTGACCGTATAACATGGTGCTAAAGACATTTCCACAGTTCCACCATTCAGTTTTGCCAGCGCAGTATCATTCGCTGTCACCAAACTTGGATTGTTTATATTATAGATACCCTGAAAACTCGCTAGCGTATTGCCCCATTTCACGGCTGTATTGTCTGAATTGGTAAAGCTTACAGTTGATGGCCGGGTTCCTGTTGGTACTGACGGATCCAGCAGGTTGGTCAAACGTAATAATGCACCACCGACCACAATACTTTCAGAGGATGAATCAGATGATGTTTTAATAGTGGAGTTCATGCCAACCAGTGCACCATCAATTTTTGCAAATGTTTCGCCAGCTAAAATCATGCGCATGGAAATCGATTGCTCTGGTGTAAAGGTACGTGCAATTGTACCTAAGCGGTATTGCTGTACGCCATTGATATCCTTAAATGAACCTGGAAGTATATCCTCACCACTACAGCCATTTACGGCATCTGTAGACATATCATTTTCAGTATAACCAGGCTTCATATTGGTACGAATATCTCCATTACGGTCAATAACAATTCCTAATTTCACATCAGATACTGAAGTTTCCGTGAATTTGAATGTTAGATCAGCATACAGAGGGAAGACATATTTATCCCCAACGGCCACGTTATTAATGGATTTAAAGACTTTCTTATCCAAATAGGTAATAGGGAAAATTTTATACAGGTCTAAACTCCCTTTATATACTTCCCCTGAATTAATATTTTGATGCCATTGGCCCAAATCCAGTAAATCACTAGCTGTCAGTGTGGTTTTCTGGGTCAATAACTTATAAAAACTCTCTTTTCCGGCAATCATATAATCATTGTAGAGTTTGCCCTGATTAATGATTAAAGGTTGTGAGTTTACATCACTCACCTCAAACTGATAATCCTGGTCAATCCGTTTGCTGATTGGATTAATCCAATGGGATTGTGCTGCTGCAGTCATCCGTATCGGTTTTGTATTACGGATCAATTCAGCATTGACCGTGCTCAAGGTAGATAACGATTTAGCAATTGTACCTCGCCATTGTAAACCGCTGCCTAGCGTATACCCCTGCCGGTCAGTAATTAACATGAAGTGCCCAAATAAAAACTTGGTTGATGTATCGGTTGTAGTACAGGTATCTTTATTACAACCGACCAAACCATCCGAACCCGACAGTAAGTTACCCACTGTTCCCGTGGTAGAAAATAAAGAGAATTCCGGTTGATATACTGCGGCATTGGCAATTGTTGTCAATTTTTTAACCACTTCAAATGCCTGATCATCCGTGATTGCGCTGACATCAACCCATGGCTTGATAATTGTAACGTATTCACCATTGATGATTTGTTGCGAGGTAACTGAATTTAAAATCAGATCTAATTTCGTCCGCATTGCATCTGTAATATACAAAGCCTGAATATCCGTCGGCTCAACAATTTTATTATCTTGCAAGGCTAATCCCTGCAAGATTTTGACCAGACTCATTGCCACCTTAACTGTTGCATCATTCTGGCTTAACTCTATTGCAGACTGTCCTGTAATCCCTTGCGCAATATCTAAAATGGTCAAACGTGGAATTTGTCCCGTCGTACTGACGAGTGCGATTTTACTTAAATCCACTGTCCCCAGATTAATCTGTTTATCTTTTTCGCCTTTTATAAAGAAATTGACTTTGTCACCACTTCTACAGTTACCTGTAGCTACATTGTTGGCTAAATCTATAAGAGAAACAAAGCTATTGGTAGTATCACTACTACACTTAAAATTAAGTCCATCAAGTGGATAATCTAATGCAAATTCAACACATCCCTCGCTACCAACAGTACAGCTCCCATTTTCCGTACTTGAATCATAGACTTCAGGAATAATATTGGCGCTTTCTCCCCCACAACCACTTAAAGCTGCCATCAATGTAGTCAAGGTAAAAGGCAGTAAATATTTATTTTTCATCCTAATTCTCTTCTTATATCCTTAGCGAATTGCTATTAATTTTAATTGGCCCTGGTTGGTAAGTGCTTTGTTTTCTAAATCTATCGCACTGGCTAAAGGGGTCAATAATATATATCGGCTTTGAGAAGGAATATGAATGATTCCTTCAATTTTTTCATGTGTAGTAAAGGATCCAGCAGCTTCATGATTTTTAAAACCTCCCGCACCCTCAAGTACGCATCCATTTGTGTCTAGAAAAACCACAAATGGCCAATAAAAGGTCGGATTTTGTTGTCGTGAAGCATACGAGTTAATTTGGACATTCTGAATTGCATTGGCAACCTTCACAATTTCAAAATCAAATTTTTCTTTTAATGGTGCACGTGGCCAGACATTGACTTCTTTATCCAAACTGACAGTTTTCGCATCTTTAATTTTTTTACCCTGAATACATTGTTGACCTAAACTTGCAACAGCATCAGCCTGGGAAATCCGATAATAAGTGGTTGACAAGGTAATGGGACCACTCTCCTGTTGGGGATTTTTCTTAAAAAAAGTTTGCAGCAGGGATTTACTTACCCCTTTTTCACGCTCCACCATTTGTAAACGTGTTGCTCCATGCTTGGTATCAATAATGCCTTCAGGCATAGCATAAAAACGCTTCTTCCCTTCCAGATTAAATTCCTGGTCTTCCAGATATTCATTTTTTATATATTGCGTACCGTCAATCGTTACATAGTTTTCTGTGTTTTTTATTTCTTTCTGTACTTTAGGAGTGCTGGTAGCAAGAGGTATATTTTCGTCCACCCTTTTCAAATCGGATTGAGGCTTTACTACAACTTTTTCCTTTTTCTCTGTTTTAGGCACTACGTAGGTTGCTTGAGGTATTTTAGTTGCCTCGACCTGGGTAGAAACTTTTTTGGGATCGTCTTGAGCTACTGTTTTATCGTCCAACTTGAGTTGGGAGGATGGTGGGGTTTGAGTTGAAATGGCTTTAATTTCCGACTGATTATTCGGGAAATGTGTGACTGATTGTGTTTCTTGACGACTCACATCTACTGATGCAGATTTCATCACCTCAGTTACTTTATTTTTGGGCGGAGATTTTTGTTGGACTACCATAGGCCGGCCATCCGGCCCAATAATGGTATAAAATTCGCCCGCATATGAAAAAGATACCTGCACCATACACAATGTAAGTATCGATTTCACCAATGAATTCCCTTTCATTATTTTCAATTTATCTACCATCGTGTTCTGTAGTTCAATCCTAAAATCGTGACTTTGGTATTCGTTTTAACATTTAAACCCGCATATGGATTTAATAGAATATTATTCACACCTGTTTGGTTTGCCAAACTACTGGTATTTGCTGGAATGTTATCTTTACTACGTAAAAAACCAATCGATAAATCTAAATCAGTATCTGCATCAAAACGATAGCCTACACCTAAACCAAACAATTGTGCATCATTAATAGGCACCATTGTATTGCGTTTATTATCTGGAATTGCACTGCTACGAGGTTCATATCCAGCACGTAACTTCAAACGGTCTGTTGCAGAATATTCCACACCTATGCCAAAATTCCATGGTGAAGTAAATACCAGTGGAAGGGCTAGAGAAGAATCACCAATATTTTCAGAAAGTAATTTGGCAATTTTTAATGCTGAAATTTGTCGGTCAAATTCAAACTTAAACTTGTCCCAAGCTTTATAATCAGTCCAGCCTACATCAAAATTAACTTGTAGATCTGGTAAAAGCTTATATTTTATCCCTGCCTGAAAATGCGCTGGATATTCAAAATCCATGGAAACCAGACCAGACTCACTTGCCGGTATAGAATTTGGGAAACCTAAAATTGCAGCAAGAATTTGACCCGTAGGTGATGACATTAAACCATTAATCAGCTCACGTGGAGCATTTGCGTTATCAATGTGATATTTACCCTTTAAACGCATTTTTGCAGCACTTTGATACACCATACCAAAACTAAAATCATCAGTTGGCTCCCACAATATACCCAGGTTATAACTTGGGCTAAGTGATTGCTCCAAAGCAAGCTGCATTTGTCCGAACTTGCCAAATGGGTTCATACCTTCATTGGTATTACACATTCCTAGCAACAGGATATCGGTAATGATGTCCGAATTTTCTTTAAAAGGCGTACAAACGACTTCATCAATCATTCGCAACATACCAATTAATTCATTCGGAAAACGCAAATCCGTTTTTAATCCAATCGCTTGATAAGACATACCAACCGAAGCACCAACCGACAATTCGTCATTCACTTGATATGCAATAGAGGGAGATAAATAGGTAATCCTTTCTAGAGCAACCTGTTGCCCCATATAGTTCCCAGGATTGCCATTTTCCGCACCGAAACCGGCGACCAAGGGCGCATACATTGCCGTTGCAAAGGTTGTTTTTGAGCCTGGTGGATTGTAGGCAATACCTGCTGTAGGTGCTGCCATTGGTAAACCTTCCCCCAGATCAACCATCTTTTTCAGTACAGGTACATATAAACTTACGTATTCTACGTCCCCATTCACCGTACCTTTAAAATCTGTACATAAATCAGAAGAGACCTCCGGTCCGTCGTTACATACCAGCGGGTCGTCTGAATAACCAAATACGTTATAACCTGCAGGAACCGAAAATTCTCGTTGAACATCAAAATTCGCAAGAATCCCTTGTACATCAGTTTGCAGGCCCTCAATTTTAGTCAAAGCTGCAGGGTTAAAATGAATTGCACTAATTCCTGGAGGATCCGCAGTAACTGCATTCCCCATACTCAATGATCTGATATCAATAGATAAATTGGTACCTAATTGAGCGAAAGTTGCACTTGAACAGCCCGATATGATAATTGCTGCGGCTAACGGGCGAAGTCGAATCTTATACATACGACTGCCCTCTTAGCGTAGTTTCTTACCGAAACCTAAAATATCAAGTGGGAATGACAAACCTAAAGATACGTCTGGTGCATCTTCTGTTAAGCCTATACCCACAGTTCCATTGACAATGGTTTCAGGTGAAACACGAACACCCAATGAAATTGCCAAAGTAGAACTGGTCTGATCTGCCGGTGAGTAACTTTCCCCTGAAGTATAAGTAAATTCTGAACCGGTATTAAAACTTTGCTGATATGACATGGTCATCGACACGTCATAGTTAAATGAATAGGCAAAGCCTAAAGCAAAACCGCCACTAATTCCTGGTTCAAACTCATCTATCACGCGTGTACCACGGCGCTGATTCAGTCCGGTTTCCTTAAAACCATAATTGGCAGATACGGAAGCGAAAAGTACAACGGGATCAATATATTTACGCGTACTTGCCCCTATGCCTGCAGAGTAATAACCTTTACCCGTCGCCAAGTCATCAGCTGCATTGATTTCGTAAGGACTATCTCCGGTTTTAGTTGAAACATTACCAAATAAAANNTTATCTAAAATGCCGTACTGTGCAGTAAATGTATTAGTAACAGTATGGGTTGCATTTTCTTGAACACGAAGCTGGTAGAGCTGACCTTTAGACATTTCAGCATCGATTTGTGTATCACGATAATAGGTATAATCAATATCATAATAAGATGAGATGTCACCTTTTTTGATTAATGAATATTGCCTTTCATTTGAGGTAAACACTTCCTGCAGATTCGTTTCTTTACTTGCGTCCCCTTCTTGCTGTTGTAATGCAGAAGAAGCTTGTGATTGTGCATCGGCTGGTTGTGATGGAGTCGTAGCACTATTCTCTGCTGGCGAGGTTGTTGCGGCCTCCTCAACCTGCTCATCAACCGCTTCATATTCACCGAGTGACGGCTCTTCTACTTGAGTATTTACGGCAGCTACAGTCTGTGCATTTGCAGCCTGTGATGATGTAGATTCAACTTCAGTTTCCTGTTGATCTACAACCTCATACTCTCCAAGCGCAGGTTCCTCTGCTGCATATACCACCCCTATTGCCATTTGAACACTCAAAGCCAATAAAGTTTTGTTCATCCATTTACGATTCATATTCCATCCTACCATTTTTATTTTTTTAATCTGCTACTTTTATACGTTATTTACTTTTGTAATAAAGACGTAAGAAATTATATGTTGGTTCACCAAACTGCTCTGATTCTGAATTCAGATTTTTATCTAAACGAATCGTTGAAGCTTTATCTGCAATTTTTTCCATATAAAATTGTGGATATTGCATATCAACAAAAGCATAGCGATTCACNNTGCCGCAAATCTGAATCACGTAGTGTCAATAAATTTTTTCTCTGTTCAGGTGCGACATTAATCAAAAACAGGGTATTGTTTTCCCAAATATCTTTAAAACGTTGCTCATCAAAACTGATATTGCCCAGTGCCGGATCTGCAACATACACGCGTCCATTTTTATATGCTTTAAAAACCACGAAATGTTTAAATCCTGCATAGGAAATTGGCACAATTGCCGGTTGACCTTGTTCAATTAAATCGGATAATTCGCCTTTGTATCCGCCACTTTCAAAACCGATTGCCCCAACGAAACGCTTCATATCAAGTAAAGAAAAACTACGTCGTTCCACAATTTTCTCGGTTTCACCAAATTTAAGCAAACCATTCATAACTTGTTGTTCGGTCATGGTTACACCAACATCAACATAACCATTCAACAAAGTGGTTAGTGCAGCTGATCCGCAACTATAGTCATAGGCTTGACGTACAATACCCCTAAATTGATCTTCTACAGCAGGTTTAATGAGGACTGGTTCTCTATGCATTCGATTGAAAGAATCTTGCCGAGAATCTAAAGTTTCGGTGTAATAAACCGCTTCCGCTGGTTTTTTCTTAATTTCAAAGGCTTCTTTGGCAGCGTAATACATCAATGCCGAGCCTAACGCGATCTCTAACATATCTTTTAACTTTTCTAGTTATCGGCATGACGTGCCATAGTTCATTATTTTTCTAGAGCTTATGCTCTACATCCATGTAAAAAGGAAGATAACCTTTTTTATAAAAAAAAACAGCTTTTTTTTAGTCTTTTTGAAAAATTTCACATTATTTTTGTAAAAAAAAGCGCGTGAATACACGCGCTTTTTCCGATTCAGAATTAACGACCAGCAATAGTAATTACAGAACCTGCAGTATAGCCTGAAGCAGTTGAGTGATAAGTTTGTAAACCTTGTACTTCTACATCACCAATAGAACCAGCAGTACGACTACCTAAATGAATACCTGCGATATAGTTATCAATTGGACCAGAAGTACTTACGATGCGGATATGACCATTATTCGCACCTTCTTTACCCATTACACTGATACTTTGATTAATAGTCAAATCCTTAGAGTTTGCATCTGCAACCTTGATGCTGTTGACAAAGATTTCACCAGCAGCACGGTTACCTGTAGTACCATCACCAGTACCCTGCTTAGTTGAATTATCCAAAATACCTAGATCGGTAATTTCAAGACCACCCTTCATCACGGTATTTAATTTAACCATCGCACCTTGGGGAGCAGCACCTAATTGAATATTTGCCGCCATTTGTCCAGTTTTCAAAGTAAGACCAGATAAAATTGCATTGTAGTTTTTATCCGAGCCCGCTTCATCCTTACCACCACGACGGATTGATGAAGCGCTCGCTGCAGGAGTATCATTAGATGCAGTTACACCAATTTCACCAATGTTAATGGTCAAACCAGACACTTGAGCCGCAATATTGATAAATGCACCATTCGTGCCAGTACCAGCGTCAGAATCAATTTGTAAATCAGCCAAATTGTGTGAAGCAAGTAATGCACTATTGTTTGCTGTAATTACAAGACCTTGAGTCTCATTCACATGACCGGTTTTAGCATTACCTTTGATAACAATTGCACCTGCCTTTCCTGTACCACCCGCAATAGCCGCATCATAAACAATCGCGTCAGGTGCAAAAGTTGGTCCAGGACCTGTCACAGATGTCCCAGTAACAGTATTTTTAGCAGTTGTTGCTAAACCATCGGTATCATGTACATATAGTTTATCGATAGTAATTTTAGAAATACCAATCCCGATGTTAATACCATCTTGACCAGTAGTAGCACCCAATGAAGCATCATCCATTGCTTGCATTGCTCNNGCATTGCCATCGCATTTGCGCTGATTGCCAATGAAGAAACTAAAGCAAGTTTAGTAAATTTTTTCATTTCGTACTCTCCCAAGAGTATTATTTTTTTTGATTGTTAACTACTCGATTTCACTGATTGTTTTTTATTTTTTGACAATAGTGAGTCTTTCCTTGAGCAGCTGATTTGCCCTAGTTAAATTATATGGCTGTCCTTTTTTGTTCAACTGCTGTTGGTCGTAATCTGTATGTTACCGACAAACGGTATTTACAGTTTTTATGGATCAACAATGTTATAAAATAGCTTGTCTATGTATCGAATTTATAAAGCAACATCGTATGAATAAGCCTGTTTATTTTAAAAAATTGCTGACTAAACAACAGCTTAATCCTACTGAAATTCTTTTATGCTTATCGCATCTTGATCATATGGTTTACTTAAAGAATGTAAACCAGCCTGTTATTGCATTTTTTGCCTCTGAATATATGGTGATTCAGGATCAAAAAATTCAGAAATTTACCAGAACGTCATTAAACCAGTTTCAACAAAGTTTTGAACAGCTAGATTTCGGGCATTTCTTTAAGCCTGCTTCACCCCGTCATCATACTGATTTTAATGGCGGTTTAATTGGTTTTATCAGTTATGACGAGGCAGCTTTGCAACAGGTCAACATTCGGTCCAAAAGCCAGCCCTCTTTATTTTTAGGCATTTATTACAGCTATATTAAATTAACCAATGAAGGTTGGACTTTTTTTAGTCATGAACAGGACGCTGAAGCAATTTTCCAGATCATTCAGGATGCCTTGCAAAACACACACAGGTTAAATAAAGAAAATCAAAATTTTACTCTTACGCAACCTTGTACTGCTCGCTGGAGTAAAAAACATTATGTGAGTGCCTTCAATCAGGTGCAGGATTACATTCGGGCAGGTGATTGTTATCAGATTAACTTGACTCAGGAATTTACAGCTAAAGCACAAGGTTTGCTGTTGGATACAGCAGAAGCATTTTGGCAACTGACGGATGCGCCTTATTCGGGTTATCTCAAAATTAATGATTTTGAATTATTAAGCTGCTCTCCTGAACTGTTTATCGAATTTGAAGAAAATTGGAAAATTACCACAAAACCGATTAAAGGCACGATGCCCCGATATCCAGATGCTGTATTAGATGAACAATCCAGGCACAGCCTAATTCATTCGAAAAAAGACCAGGCCGAAAACGTGATGATTGTAGATTTATTGCGTAATGATTTGAGCGTATATGCTGAAACGGGTTCTGTAAAAACACCAAAACTTTTTGACATTGAATCATTTAATCAAGTTCACCATATGGTCAGTGAAGTCACCGCAACTTTAAGGGCAGATGTCAATCCTTTTCATGTATTGATGTCTGCGCTTCCAGGTGGTTCGATCACTGGTGCACCTAAAATTCGTGCCATGCAAATTATAGAGGAACTGGAAGGCGCTCCACGTGGAGCCTACTGTGGTTCAATGGGTTATTTTAATTTTGATGGTACAGGTTCATGGAATATTTTGATTCGTTCGATTCAAAAATATCAAGATGATGTTTCTGTGTGGGCCGGTGGCGGTATTACCATTGCATCTGATTGCGATGCCGAATATCAGGAATGTTTCGATAAGGTCAAAGCCATGCTCGATTTACTCAATACCTGGTATAAACCTGAATAATGCTTAGAAAATCCACCCTAACCTTCCTTTATTAAAGGAGGGAATTCCTCCCTTTAGCAAAGCGAGGTTAGGAGGGATTCAAATCATGCCAGAATATCTTTTTTTAAGGTATCTACCAAACGCTGGTTTTGCTCATCCGTACCGATCGTAATCCGTAGGAACTGGTTGATACGCGGTTTATTGAAATAACGTACAATAATGCCACGTTCACGCAATTCTGAGGCCAGCTCAGCTGCATCTTTGCTTGGCAATGATGCAAAAATGAAGTTCGCACTCGAGGGCAAGACTTTAAAGCCCAGCTCAGCCAGTTGAGCAACCAACTTTTCACGGCTTGCAATCACTTTCTCATTTTGCGCTTCGAAGTATTCCTGATCTTCAAAAGAAGCCACAGCAGCAGCAATGGCAAAACGATCGATTGGATAAGAGTTAAAGCTGTTTTTCACTGCTTCCAAGGCAGCAATTAAATGTGGTTGAGCAATCGCAAAACCAACGCGTAAACCTGCCAGTGAGCGTGATTTAGAAGTCGTTTGACAGACAACCAAGTTGTCATACTTTTCAACCAATTTCACCGCTGATTCAGCACCAAAATCGACATAAGCTTCATCAATTACAACAACTGAATCTGGATTCGCCTGCAGAATTTGTTCAATTGCTGCGATACCCAACTCAATACTGGTCGGCGCATTTGGGTTGGTGATGATGATCCCGCCATTCGGCTGTTTATAATCCTCCACCCTAATCTCAAAATCATCATTTAGCGGTAAGATTTTGGTTTTAACTCCAAAGAACTGACTGTAAACCGGATAAAAACTGTAGGTGATATCCGGATAGAGCACTGGCAATTCCTGGACAAAAAATGCTTTAAAAATATGGGCTAATACTTCATCAGAACCGTTACCAACAAACACATTTGCTACTGGAACATGTTGCTGTGTAGCAATCGCCTGTTTTAACGTAGTTGCATCCGGGTCTGGATATAAACGCAGTACATTTGCTGAATTTGCCAATACCGCTTGAACTGCTTCCACCACTTTAGGTGATGGCGGGTATGGATTTTCATTGGTATTGAGCTTTAAAAGATTTTGGATTTTCGGTTGTTCGCCTGGTGTGTACGGTTCTAATTCACGTACTTCAGGACTCCAAAAACGCATTTGTTCTGTAGTGATATTCATTTTGTATTCTCTTTAAACCCTCTCCTAACCTCTCTTGCACTTCGCTTTAAAGCAGTGCTTAAAGCTCGTTCAGGGAGAGGAATTTTCATTCCTAAAGGCACACTTTTTTGTGGTTTAAGTTCCCTCTCCTTTCAGGAGAGGACTAGGGAGAGGTCGTAATTCTATTTATGGTTGATAACGATATCTTGCTGATCTCGCATGGGCATCCAGGTTTTCTTGCTGTGCCAATACATCTGCTGTTTTCGCCAAAGTTTTTACACCTTCTTGCGAGCACATAATCAGGCTGGAACGCTTCTGGAAATCGTATACACCGAGTGGTGAAGAGAAACGCGCAGTCCCAGATGTTGGCAACACGTGATTTGGTCCAGCACAATAGTCACCAATCGCTTCTGGGGTATAACGTCCCATGAAGATGGCACCAGCATGACGGATGTCTTCAGACATTTGTTGTGCTTCATCCAGGCAAAGTTCTAAATGTTCAGGCGCAACCTGATTAATCAAATCAATCGCTTCTTGACGATCTTTCACCAAAACCAAAGCCCCACGGTTGGCAATAGAAGTACGTGCAATTTCAGCTTTTGGTAAAGCTTCTAAATGCGCTTCGATCGCGATCGCAACTTCATTTAAAAGCTGTTCATCAGGCGTGATAAATACTGCTTGTGCAACGGTGTCATGTTCTGCTTGCGACAACAAATCCATCGCCAACCATTTGGCATTATTCTCGCCTTCGGCATAGACCAAAATTTCAGAAGGTCCGGCAATCATGTCGATACCGACTTGACCGAATACCGCACGTTTAGCCGCTGCCACGAAACGGTTACCTGGTCCGGTAATTTTATCGACAGATGGAATGGTTTCTGTACCATAAGCCAAAGCAGCAACCGCTTGTGCGCCACCAATGGTAAAGACACGATGCACACCTGCCAAATATGCTGCTGCAAGAACTAATGGATTTAGATCACCATTCGGTGCAGGTACTACCATGATAATCTCAGGTACACCTGCCACATGTGCAGGAATGGCATTCATTAACACTGAGGAGGGATAAGATGCCAATCCACCAGGTACATAAATACCGACACGATCCAGCGGTGTCACTTTTTGGCCTAAAGTGTTTCCTAGAGCATCGACATAGGTCCAGCCATCTTGTTTTTGTGCCTGGTGGAATTCGCGTACACGGTTTGCTGCAAGCTCGAGTGCTTTACGAACCTCAGTGCTTAAGCCCTCAAATGCTATTTTCAGTTGTTCTTGACTCAGTTCAAGCTCAGAAAATTGATGCGCAGGATGTCGATCGAACTGTTGTGTGAGTTTAAGAACATGAGCATCACCATGCTGACGTACATCAGCAATGATTTGATCTACGGTTTTTAAGAGTTCTGGGTCACTCACAGTTTCAAAAGCCAACAAGTCTGCAAAGACCTGTTTGAAATCTTGATCTTGAGTCGATAAACGTCGCATCAATTTATCCACAATGAAAATAATGGGAGTCTTTAGTTTACCTGTTTTATAGGCTTTTGTCGGCAACTAGTCCCGACTATAAGTACGAATTTTATTGGAAATAACTTTTGATAAAATTGATTAAACTTAAAAACGACTTTTTCAAAATCACAAAATAAAAAAACCGCCCCTCAGGACGGTTTTTCGACAGCAAAAAACTTATGCTTTTTTTGCTTGCTCGCGCTCTTCAACTGCTTTTTCAAGCTGTGCCAGAATTGGATTGAGCAGTGTCTGTTTACGTTTAAAACTTGCTTTGTTCACAATCAAGCGTGAAGATACTTTGCAAATTTCTTCCAATGGTTCCAGACCATTGGCACGCAGAGTATTACCGGTATCCACCACATCGACAATGTAATCACCCAGGCCCACTAAAGGTGCAAGTTCCATTGAACCATACAGCTTAATCACATCCACTTGCTCACCAAGGCTTGCATAGTATTGACGGGTTAAGTTCACATACTTGGTGGCAATTTTTAAACGTCCTTTCGGACGCTCCATGCCTACTTTCCCTGCAGTCATGAGTTTACAAACTGCAATTTTCAGGTCCAATGGCTCATAGACATTTTGCGCACCATGTTCCATAAGCACATCTTTACCCGCAACCCCGATATCTGCTGCACCATTTTCCACATATGTCGGTACATCAGAGGCACGTAAAATCAAAATACGCACATGTTTATGTGTCGTGGGGAAAATCAATTTACGTGATTTATCCGGATCTTCCAGCAAGTTAATTCCTGCTGTTTCTAGCAGAGGTAAAGTTTCTTTTAAAATACGTCCCTTACTTAATGCTAAAGTTAAACCATGATCAAAATTGCCCATAACGTCAAAGTTCGGATCATCGTTTCTCATATCGCTCATTAACTTACTCGCTTAATCTGGGCACCTAAACCTTGTAATTTTGCTTCAACGTCTTCATAACCGCGGTCAATATGATAGATACGGTCAATCAAAGTTTCACCTTCAGCAGCTAAAGCAGCCAATACCAAAGAGAAAGAAGCACGTAAATCTGTCGCCATCACAGGTGCTGCTGAAAGTTTTTCAACACCCGTTACGACCGCATCATTACCTTCAACCTGAATATTTGCGCCCATTCTTGCCAATTCAGGTACATGCATAAACCGGTTTTCAAAAATCGTTTCAGAAATGGTTGCAAAACCACGCCCAATCGCATTGACTGCCATGATTTGAGCTTGCATATCGGTTGGAAATTCTGGATGTGGCAGAGTCTGAAAGCTTACCGCTTTTGGACGTTTACCCATCATATCCAGTTCAATCCAGTCATCACCACGGGTCACTTCAGCGCCCATTTCTTCGAATTTCTCGAGTACGGATTCCATCAAACTTGGATCAGTGTGCGTGGTTTTAATTTTACCCCCGGTAATTGCAGCAGCAGCTAGATATGAACCGGTTTCAATACGGTCAGCCACTACGGCATATTCACAGCCATGTAAGCGTTCAACACCAGTAACCACTAAAGTATCGGTATCTAAACCTTCAATCTTTGCGCCCATTTTAATCAGCATTTGGGCAAGATCTGTAATTTCCGGTTCACGGGCCGCATTCCGAATGGTCGTTACACCATCAGCAAGTACAGCAGCCATTAAAATATTTTCCGTACCGCCAACAGTGACCATATCAAAGACAACTTCGCCACCTTTAAGACGACCATCAACTTTGGCATGCACGTATCCAGCTTCAACTTCAATTTCAGCACCCAACGCTTCTAATGCTTTAAGAGGCTGGTCGACTGGACGCGAACCAATGGCACATCCACCAGGAAGTGAAACTTTTGCACTACCATAGCGCGCCAATAATGGACCTAAGACCAAAATTGATGCACGCATAGTTTTTACCAGTTCATAGGGTGCAAACTGATTATCTAATGTAGATGTATCTGCCTTAACCGTATCGCCTTCATAGGAAATTTGAATGCCCAAACCTGCAATGAGTTTGACTAAGGTATTCACATCCTTAAGATTTGGAACATTGGTTAATACGGTGGGAGTTTCAGGGAGAATCATTGCAGCAAGCAATGGAAGTGCTGCATTTTTTGCACCAGAAATACGCACTTCACCTTCGAGCTTAACACCGCCCTGAATTAAAAATTTATCCATCTAGTTCTAAGCTCCGAATAAGCTTGCTTTACGCCATTCTTCTTGGGTCATTGCACGAATAGTTACCGCGTGTACTTCACCGCTGGCAATATATGAATTTAACGGAGCATAAACAGTCTGCTGGCGTGCTACTGGACGTTTGCCTTCAAATTGTTCGTCTACGATACGAAGATCAAATTTCCCGCCTTGCCCACTAACTGCAACTTCAGCCTCTGGAAAAGCAGCTTTTAAAATTTCAGTGAGCTGTTCACTATTCATCACAAAGACCTCTTATAGGACCAACGGTGTAAAAACCTGCCATTTTACTATAAATATGAAAAATAAATCATTAAGGTATAACATTTAATATATAAAAAAAGAGGTCATAAAAAACCTCTTTTTGTTCAAAAATAAAACTATGCTAGCAAAGACGGAGATGCAACCTGCATTTTTCTATGCTTATGCAACTGCCTTTTAAGTTTTTCCGTCAATTTCTTTATTGATGTATACATATCATCAGCTGTAGCCTGTGCAAACAATTCTGCCCCCGGTACACGAATAATGGCTTCAGCGATATGATTTAAACTTCCTTTTCTTGAACGCTTGTCTACTTGATGATCTTTGGTCAATTTCACCTGCATACTATTGACCTGGTCTAAATGTTTGGTCATTTCAGTAAATTTTAAACGAATATTATCTTCAATAGCAGGAGTAATAGTTAAGTGATGACCACGAATTGTTATTTGCATAATTCTATCCCTCACCTTCTTCAGGATTAGTTAAAGTCATAGCCAAAATGATCTAATAACAGAAATTAGAATTTTACAATTCACGCTTCAAATCATTTCAACTACTCCTTTAAAAGAAAAAAGATTCATTATGTTGTCATAATGAATCTCTAGAATAAGCAGATTTTAAAAACTAGATCAAGAGTTTTCGTTCAGAAGAGGAAGGAATATGTAACGACTCTCGATATTTAGCAACAGTTCGACGAGCCACATCAATCCCGTCTTGTTTTAATAAATTGGCAATAATATTGTCAGATAAAGGCTTACGTGGATTTTCTTCGGAAATTAACTTTTTAATTTTTGCACGAATTGCAATGGAAGATGCCTCGCCACCAGAAGTCGTTGCAACATGACTGGAGAAAAAATATTTCAGTTCAAATAAGCCTCGCGGAGTCAGCATAAATTTGTTGGTCGTCACCCGGGAAACTGTAGATTCATGTAATTCAACTTCTTCTGCAATATCGCGAAGAACTAAAGGTTTCATTCCTTCAGCCCCAATTTCCAAGAACATCTTTTGATGTTCTACGATACAGGTTGCCACTTTTAACAAGGTTTTATGACGCTCATCAACACTTTTAATAAAGTTTTTGGCATCCAACATTTGATTACGCAGATATTGATTATCGTTACTTTGATCCGCACGTTTAATCATACTGGCATAAAAAGAATTGATCCGTAATTTAGGCATGACATCCGGATTTAACTGCACTTGCCAGTGATCATTCTTTTTCATCACCACCACATCAGGAATTTGATAATCAGAGTCTTTCTCTTCAAATTCCATTCCCGGATAGGCTTTTAAGGTCTTTAACAGATCAATTGCACATTTTAATTGATCAGGATTCAAACCGGTTTGTTTAACCAATTTCGGCAATTCATTTGAAATGAGTAACTCATAATGATTTAACAATTTTATCGCTTCACAACGATAGGCTATATGTAGAGGCAAACTTTCTAATTGCACCAATAAACATTCAGCCAGATTACGTGATGCTACACCAGGAGGGTCCAAATGTTGAATATGTTTTAAAACAACAAGAACTTCATCGTCTTCTACTTCATCCTCATAATCCATAGCTTCCAGTAGATGCTGCACAGATGATGTAATTTCAGTAATTTCAGCATCTAAAAACCCTTTTTCATCTAAAGAATCGACAATACAATGTGCAATCAGACGATCCACAGAGGAGAAATGCAATAAATTGATTTGTTCTAGGACATGTTCTTTTAAACCTAGATGTCCCTGACGATTATCTTCCCGTTCTTCATATTCCGGGGAACCGAGACTTGTCGGTTGGTGGGTATAGACATCATCCCAATCGGTATCGACAGGTAGATCATCAGGAAGATGGTTTGCATTCAGCTCATTGGTTAAATCTTTATTATCTGGTTCTTGATCTTGTAAAGTGGATAAACTCTCAATCGAAGATTGTTCTTCTACTTTTTCCAATAACGGATTACTATCGAGTTGAATCTGAATTTCTTGCTCAAGCTCTAA
>DKLL01000155.1:0-194 GCA_002455755.1 Acinetobacter sp. UBA6641 | reverse complement strand
AAAATATACAAATTTAAAGATTTTTTTAGTCATATTTACGATAAAACATAATAAAATAATGATAAATATTTTTATAAATTAATAGGTTATTTTAAATTTAAAAAATCTCCAAATAATATCAAAATTAATTCCACTAAATTAAATAATGATCTCTGGTTTTTTTAATTCCCCTCACATAAAAAAAGCCCCTGCGT
>DKLL01000247.1 GCA_002455755.1 Acinetobacter sp. UBA6641 | reverse complement strand
TTTTTTTCATAAAGTTAAAACGAAAAAATGCAGGATTTTTTTAGGGAATATCCCTTTATGTGAATGTTTAATGTCATGACTGGTGGCTTAAGATAGACATATTGCAAATAAAAATAATCATCGATAAAAGGGGAAATAACAATTGAGCAATCAAATTGGTTTTGTTGCAGACACTTTAGTTCATACAGACCAAGGGCCTAGTGCCGATTCAAGAGGTTCAAGTTGGGGATCGGGTATTATCTCGGTCAGAAAGAGGAGGTGCTGATGATTCGAAGGAATATAGACAAGTTACTAAAGTTACGAATTTCCAAGAATGTAGATGACATTCGACATAGTGAAGACAAGTAGATTGATCATTTAAAAAAATTGGACTTTAAAATAATAATATGGAGGAAAAGGGATGGGAAGTAACTCGCATAGGTCGAACAAAATTTTGAATTCCTGTTCATAATCTAGGAGTAGAGAGTTCTCGTAATTATTTTCTCGGTGAGCTAGGTGTAAGGGTAGATCACTAATTTCACATTATTTTCAATGAACACGACAGCGGTCTATTTGCTTTATTAAAGCCATAATTTCTGCACAATTATTGAAATCTTGTAATTTAGAAACGTGACATTTGCATAGATATGATAAAATTGCGAAAATTATTTTTTGCTTGATTGAAACAACTCTATATAGAGTAAAGGTAAACCTATTTTGAACCCACCAAATATGCCAAATCAAATAGACTTTCAAAAAGTTGCATTAGAAACTTTGCGTATAGAAGAACAAGCACTTGAAATATTGGCGGCGCAAATTGATGATCGTTTTAGCCGTGCTTGTGAAATTATTTTGCAGTGCCGAGGACGTTTAGTCATTACCGGTATGGGAAAGTCAGGGCATATTGGCCGTAAAATGGCAGCCACTTTTGCTTCTACGGGTACGCCATCATTCTTTATGCATCCGGGTGAAGCCGGGCATGGCGACCTAGGCATGCTGGTTCCTGGCGATGTGCTGATCGCTATTTCTAATTCGGGCAAGAGCGATGAAATTATGATGCTCATGCCTTTGATCAAGCGTCTGGAAATTCCTTTAATTACCATTAGTGGAGACAACAAAGGTCCGATGCCGCAAAATGCCGATGTGGCTTTAACCTTGGGAAATATTCAGGAAGCCTGTCCACTGGGCCTGGCACCAACCTCAAGTACCACTGCAACTTTGGCTTTAGGTGATGCACTGGCGGTGGCATTACTGGATGCACGTGGCTTTACTGCCGATGATTTTGCGCTGTCTCATCCTGCTGGCGCTTTAGGTAAACGATTGTTGCTGCACGTAAAGCACCTCATGCATACCGGCACTGAATTGCCGAAAGTATCTCCAGATACACCAATGAATCAGGTTTTATACGAAATCTCAAATAAACGCCTAGGTTTAACCACAATTGTGGATCAAAATGACGTACTGCTTGGGATTTTTACCGATGGTGATTTACGTCGTTTAATTGATAAGCAACAAGGCTTTGATGTAAACCTGCCTGTTTCAGAAGTAATGATTAAGAATCCATTGACCATTACGCAAGAAGCGCGTGCCGTTGAAGCTTTAGAGCGCATGAACGAAAAGAAAATCAATCAATTTGTTGTTGTAGATGACGTAAACAAGGTTATAGGTGTGATTAGCATGCATGACCTGATCCAAGCCGGGGTGAATTAATAAATGGCATCTTATATTTTACTGGAACAGGCGCGCCATGTTGAAGCCTTGGTGCTTGATGTTGATGGAATTCTGAGTGATGGTTTTGTGACCCTGACCAATAGCGGAGATGAAATCAAGTCCTTTGATATCCGTGATGGTTTAGGTATGAAACTTGTACAGAAATCAGGTGTCAAAGTCATTATCATTACTGGACGTAAAAGTAATATTGTGGAAAAGCGCATGTCTGATCTGGGTGTAGACCTGGTTTTCCAGGGTCGTGAAGATAAAGGTGTGGCTTTACGTGAAGCCTGTGCCCAGTTGAATGTTGCTCCAGAAGACTGTATATATATGGGCGATGACTGGCCTGATCTTTCAGCATTTGCCATTGCCGGTATGAAAGTGACTGTTCCCAATGGTCATGTCGAAGTTCGACGCCGTGCTGATCTGGTCACTCAGGCGATGGGCGGTCGTGGTGCAGTGCGCGAAATCTGTGACATGATCTTGATGGCGAAAGGAACTTACCAACAGCTGCTTGACACTTATACCGCTGTCCCACATTAATTGCTAAACAATTCATTGAACTTGAGTTAAGTACCACACTTATGGATACAAAAGTTTTATACGTAACTGCTATAGCAATTGCAGCTATAAGTGGTGGTTACTACTATTACAGCGGTAAGGGTAACAAGCTTGAGGTGGATTCCGCCAGAAGCATGACCTATTCCGCTGAAAAAATTAACCTGACTCAAACCGATGACAACGGTAATTTGTATGTCCGTGCGCATGTCGATCGGATGGAACAGGACATGCAAAAAAAGACAGCAAAACTCATCAACCTGAATGCGTCCATGTATAAAGATGGCGCGGTCGATGCTACTTTCTATGCCAAAGTGGCGAACAGTTATGATGATAATAAACGTGTGGTGTTGTCCGGCAATGTACTGGCAACCAAACTGATGCAACAAGGCAAAATGCAGTTTCAGACTCAGGAATTAACCGGATATCCTGAAACCCGGGAAATTGAAACAGATAAACAGGTCATTGTGCAATCTCCTCAAGCTGAATTTGTAAGCCAAGGTCTGAAAGCCAATTTAAATGACGGTCAATACGAATTTTTTAATATTCGAGGAAAATATGAACCAAAATCTTAAGCTTACATTTTCCAACACCTTGCTTAAGCAAGCAGCTTTAGTCGGTTTGGTTGTATTCTCGTCGGCAGCGGCATTTGCCATTCCTTCAGACAGAAATCAGCCTATTTCATTGGTTGCAGACCGTGCGACCTATAATGAAAAAACCGGGGTGACCACTTATACCGGTAATGTCATTATTGAACAGGGCACCATGAAGCTGCAAGCCAACTCTATTGTTGCCAACCTGAACAGTCAAAAACAGATTAGTAGTATTACGGCGACCGGTGGTCCTGCTCGTTTCCAGCAGCAGACTGAAGTCAATAAAGGTCTGGCGAAAGGTCAGGCACAGAAGATTCTCTATAATGCTCAAACCGGTATTATCACCTTGTCTGGCAATGCATTTTTACAGCAAGATGGGGCAAGTATTCGCGGTAATACCTTAAAATACAGCATGAATAAAGGTGATGTAGAGGCGACAGGTACACCAAACAGTACCGGTTCATCTTCAGGTCGAGTACAAATTATTATTCCACCATCTAGCTCAAAATCTTTCCCAGGAGCACGTGATTAATGGATCAATCGCTAAATCAGCCCCAAACATTATGTATTAAGCATCTGGCAAAAAATTATAGTAAAAGATGGGTGGTGAAAGATGTTTCTTTCGAGATGCAGAGTGGCCAGATTGTCGGCTTGCTCGGTCCGAATGGTGCAGGTAAAACCACAAGTTTCTATATGGTGGTCGGTTTGGTCCGCATGGACAAAGGCGAGATTCATTTAGATGATCTTGATCTCTCAGATTTGGCCATGCATGAACGTGCCCGTAAAGGGATTGGCTATTTGCCGCAAGAAGCTTCAATTTTTAGAAAATTGACGATTTCTGAAAATATTATGGCGATTCTTGAAACCCGTAAGGATTTAAACAAGCAGCAGCGTCAACAGCGTCTGAATGAATTACTGGCCGATTTTAAAATCAGTCACATTAAGGATTCATTAGGGATGAGTGTATCTGGAGGGGAACGCCGTCGTGCAGAAATTGCCCGGGCATTGGCTGCAGATCCAAAGTTTATGCTGCTTGATGAACCTTTTGCCGGGGTCGATCCTATTTCTGTAGGAGACATCAAGGATATTATTCGTAATCTTAAAGAGCGTGGCATTGGGGTGCTGATTACTGACCATAACGTACGTGAAACTTTGGCCATTTGCGAACATGCTTATATTGTCAGTGAAGGCGCTGTAATTGCAGAGGGTACACCGCAAGAAGTGCTTGAAAATGATACTGTGCGTAAAGTCTATTTGGGTGAAGATTTTACAGTTTAGTTATGACTCTTGAAAAAAAGGATGATTTTTGTATTAAAAAAATGACAGGATCATCCTTATATTAGTAACTATAAATAATACAATTATTTAGAGCGTGTCATCAATTAAGCCATA
>DKLL01000073.1 GCA_002455755.1 Acinetobacter sp. UBA6641 | reverse complement strand
CTGGCCTCGGGCACCATTTTAATACTTATTGAAATGGTGCAATAAAGAACCCAGCGAAAGCTGGTTTTTTTATGTCTGAAATTTGGTTTAGGCAGATAACCCTCTCGGAATGATCAAAAAAATCCTCCCAGCCTCAGTTTAAGCATTGCGTTGCAAATAGCCTTGCAAACCTGCATCCAGCTCTTGTTGCAAATGTGCCGGCTGTAAAATTTTCAGATATGGCACCCAATAACGCACCAATGGATGCAACTCCTTCAGATGCCTAATCTGACAGCTAATCAGCAATTCCCCTGTTTGCGATTCCTCTAGAATCCTTTGTTCCGGAAAAATTCGGCGTTGCTTAAAATAAATCGAAGCATCTGGATGCACAGATAAAACCACTTCCTGTTTTTCGTGCTGAAACCAAATACCATCCTCATCTTTTAATTGTTGTAGTACAGCCTGATCATGTTCAAATTGTGCGAGTCGATGGCTACAGATAATTTTTTCAATACGTCCAAGACGGTAAACCCGCAGCTCCTGCTTTCTTACCGCCGCCAAATACCAGCTGCCCATGTGATGAATTAATCGATACGGTTTTACCACCCGTATTTGACCTCGGTAAAACAAAGCGATTTGCTGTCTTTTTTGAATGCTTCCAGTGAGTACCTTGAAATACTCAGCATACTGGGTGCTATCTTCAAAATTATAGCCTTTGGCAGAAAAAACCAGATTGGACCGATAATCGAAAAATTCTCTTAAAAAGGAGATATCCAAAGAAGGATAAAGATTCTGAATGCCAGACAACTGGGCAAAATTTTGAATATCCTGTAATTTAAAGCGCCCGAAATAGGAAGAATCCAGATAAAACTTTTTGGTTTTAGTGTCTTGAATAAGTGGAAGATAAGAATTTAAACGATCAAAATCACGCTCTATGGTCCGGCTACTGACCCGGAATTCAAGCGCCAATTCGTGCACGCTCAGCTGATGCCCTACATTAAGCTTCGTCAATATACGGGCCAAACGTTCTGCAAGACGCTCATGTGTTGAAGGATTACCCTTCATAAAACCCCTCTTTGTACTTTGCAGCACAACGCTTAAATCGCGTAAAATTATTCAATTATGAAAAAATTATACCGTCAATTAAAAACGTGTTTCTGAATATTTTCTCCAACTTATGGCTAATATCGCTGCTTGAAAGGGTTATTTAACCGAACGTCTCCGACGGCTTTTTTTGCCTTTACCATTCAGGCGTTCAACATAACGCTCCAGATGCAGCATGGCTTTATAAAATTGATGCAGATTAGAAGGCAATACTTGATTGCAAATAATGGCCCTATGCAATCTTTTCAAGGCACGTAAGCCATGTTCAGATGTATAAGGAGTTGAGACTATTTTCATAATATACTTCCTTTTTATTACATGACGTTTCTATTAATACCAAACAATTTAGTCGGATTATCTTAAAGCTTAATCTACCTCCTAGTCCTGACAGGTTGTGTCGAACAATCGACGTTTTTTACCATTTTTTAAACTTTATGACCTTTTTTCTATACATTTATTTAAGTTACTTATCATTTTTTATTACATGCAAAAAAAAAGCCAACATCTGTTGGCTTTTCTTTACTTAAAACTGGAATCGTTAGATGATTTGCACCACAACTTTACCTATATGCTCGCCAGTATCCATAATGGCATGTGCATCTAGAATCTGGTCAAAGTTAAAAGTTTTATAAATCATAGGTAAGCATTCACCTTTTGCCCAGAGCGGTGCAACCTGCTCTTTTAAGCCTTGAGCAATTTCAGCTTTTTCCGCAGTGTTACGTGCACGCATGGTTGAACCGGTAATGGTCAAACGCTTCATCATGATCTGACCGAGTTTAACGTCTTTGGCTTTTGCTCCACCCAAGAAAGCGATATAGACCAGACGACCGTCACGACGCAACAGATTCAGGTTCTTCTCCAGATATGGCGCACCGACCATATCTAAAATCACATCGACACCACCATTGTCAGTAGCTTCGTTAATGACTTGTTCAAAATCTTGAGTCTTATAATTAATAGCCGTGGTTAAATCAGAAATCGCTGCAACTTTTTCATCTGAACCCACAGTGGCAAAAGTTTTGATTCCAAGCGATTTACACAGCATTAAAGCAGTGGTTCCAATTCCGCTGGTTCCGCCATGTACCAGTACGGTTTCCCCTGCTTTGGCTTTACCCATCTGGAACACGTTGGCCCATACAGTAAAGAAGGTTTCAGGAATTGCTGCCGCCTGCACAAAGCTTACACCTTCAGGAATATTTAAAGTCTGGCTTTCAGGCACCACGCAATATTCTGCATAGCCGCCGCCATTGGTCAGGCCGCAAACCTTGTCGCCGACTTTAAACTGGCTAACATCGGCACCCACAGCTATCACTTCACCTGCCACTTCCAGACCCGGCACAGGCGTTACCCCTTTAGGCATGGGATATAAACCCTGGCGCTGTAAAATGTCAGGACGGTTAATACCAAACGCATGTACTTTCACCAAGACTTCATCCGCTTTAGCTTCAGGTACTGCAACAGTTTCGTAAGCGAGTTTATCCACGCCGCCCGGTTCTGTGATAATGACTTGTTGCATCGTCGCTTGTGACATAGTTTATTCCTGATCTATTCATTGCTTTTTAAATTTACCGTCCTATTTGAACATAGAAATAGCCGGGAATGAATAACCGTGGACTTATGTATAATCTCTCCGCTATTCAGCAAAATAATATGAGATAGCGCATGGCAACCATTCAAAAAGCTGAAATGCAGGATATTGACGCTATCTTGGGCATCTGGCTTCATGCTTCCTTACAGGCACATGATTTTATTCCTGCTACTTACTGGGAAAAGCAGCTGATTCCGATGCGTGATCTTTATCTGCCTTTGGCCGAAAATTATGTCATTAAAGAAAATCAAACAGTGCTGGGTTTTGCGTCTTTATTAAGATCAGAGGCGGTGCTGGCTGCACTTTTTATTGCACCTTATCAGCAAGGCTCTGGATATGGCAGATGCTTAATTGATTTTTTAAAACAGCAATGTGATGAATTGCACTTAAATGTGTATGCTGAAAATACCGCAGCGGTCAATTTTTATCAGCAGCAGGGCTTTAAAACCATCAGCCAAGCCATGGATAAAAATACCGGTCATGCAGAATTGAGCATGACTTGGTCCAAGCCTTAATTTGGAAAAAATAAGGAAAAATTAATGTCAGCCGTCATTGCATACAATGAAGATAATTATAGTGATTTTGAAGGGTTTGAAGGCCTGGCAGTCATCCGTTTCTATGCCGACTGGTGCACACCCTGTGTACAGAACTTCCCTGTCTTTGAACGGCTGGCCGTTCATTATGCTGAAGTCAAGCCCGAGATCAAATTCGGCAAATTGAATGTCGATCAATCCCCTATTTTGACATTGCGGTATAACGTTTACGGCTTGCCCTCTACACTGATTTTTAAAAATGGACAAATCATGCAACGGATTGCAGGGGTGAAAAGCTTGAATGAGTTTAAAACCATTCTGTCTCAAGTACTGGACGAATCATCTGACTGATTCAAGCAGACCAATCCCCCTATTTGGCAGATTGATCCGGCATCTGTACAAATTGCATCAGGAATTTACGTACCAATGGCAACACGACCAGAATCAATGGAAATGCCATTAGCCATGACAAGCTCCATGCATGTAGCCATAATGAGATAAACTGGTCACTCCAGCCTTTATTCAGCAGCATGTTAAAGCAGGAAATTGCTCCACTCATAATGCCCGACAGAATAAGGGGCATCAGCCAGGTCAGATGCTTAGGGTGAAATTTTGGGAGATTATTTTTCATCATTTAACCTGATCTTTTAAATCGTAAATTGAATTACAAACGGGTAATGTTCGCTGCGGCCTGGTCAATCTGTTCTGCAATCTTTAGAACGTCTTTACTGCTTAATTCAGTATGGGACAGCTTTAAACGCAGGGAAGTTTTCAGGTTTTCCATCGCACGTTTAATATCGACATACTGTTCGTCATTCTGGATTTGTTTGCGTGTGTTAAAGCGATCGAGAACTTTATTGATCTCATGTTGATGCGCGGCTAAATGTTTTAGGCCTTTGGCTGTAATGTGATATTGCTTGCGCTCATCCACACTCAGCTTTACTTCTGTGTAGTGATGTTCTTCAAGATAGTTAATCGTCGGACAAATAGTGCCTGTACTCGGCTTATAG
>DKLL01000041.1 GCA_002455755.1 Acinetobacter sp. UBA6641 | reverse complement strand
TGTCATTCTCATTGATGACCGGAACTACATGCCAGTCAATCAGGTTCTGCAAGGCATCACATGAATTAAGATAACGACGGCGGTCTGCCAGGTCATCATGGGTTAACAAAACCTGAGCCGTTTGAATGGAATGCTTTTCCAATACACTTGACCAGGTCTGAATCAGTCCCATTTGACCAATGGCAGCACAGGCCTGAAGACTGGGTAGATCGGTGGGTCGATTCTCAAGTTTCATTCGCACCATACCTTCAGCCACAGCACCGGAAGACACCAGAATAATCTCATGTCCTGCATTGTGCAGATCTGCAATCTGTTTCGCCCAATGCGAAATTGCATCCAGATCTAAACCTTTTCCGTTTGCTGTGAGTAAAGATGATCCGATTTTAACAACGATTCGTTTACAAGCCTTGAGCTGACGTTGCCCATCTACCACTTCTATCATCTTGTCCTCAGTTACTCATATTGCAGAGCTTAACGTACGTAGTACACTTCCATTTCGCCATCATCACCGTCTTCATCATCATCGTCATCACCCAGAATACCGGCAAGACGTTGTTGACGACGCATCTCGCGATACGCTTCTTTCGCTGCGATGGTTTGTTCACGTGTTTCAGCTTCAAGCTGGTCACGGAATGCTTTTACCTGTGCCGCATATTCTGGATCTTCAGCTTCGAGTTCACGTTGTTTCTCGATTTCATCCATCAGGTAATACACGACCTCTTTAGTCCCTTCAGACATAAGGCCTGAAGTTTTGAATACCGGACCGTCCCACTGCATTTCTTCAAGAAGATGCTTACACCATTCTTCACGCGTGTCTTCGTCCAGCTGGTCGACCTTATTCAGCACCAGCACCACGGGCAATTTGGAAAGGGTTGGGGAGAATTTTTTCAACTCATTCAAAATTGCTTTGGCATTGTGCGCAGGGTCCGAACCGTCAATCGGTTGAACGTCAACAATGTGCAACAAAATACGGGTACGTGCCAGATGCTTCAGGAAACGAATACCCAGACCCGCACCTTCAGATGCACCTTCAATCAGCCCAGGAATGTCGGCCATCACGAATGAACGATGGCTGTCGGCATCCACCACACCCAGGTTAGGCACCATGGTGGTAAATGGATAATCTGCAACTTTCGGTTTTGCGGCAGAAACTGCACGAATAAAGGTCGATTTACCTGCGTTAGGCATCCCTAACAAGCCAACATCCGCCAATACTTTAAGTTCTAGACGTATTTCACGGTATTCACCTTTGGCACCGTGGGTACATTTACGTGGTGAACGGTTGGTCGAAGATTTGAAATGGGTATTTCCCAGACCGCCTTCACCACCTGCTGCTACCATTACACGCTGACCATTAGAGACCAGGTCACCGATAATGTCGCCAGACTCAGTATCTACAATGGTGGTTCCAACCGGAACCAATAATACGGTGTCTTCACCGCCACGGCCTGCACAGTTTGCACCGCGACCATTTTTTGCACGTTCTGCACGGAATTTACGTGTATAACGATAATCTACCAGAGTGCTGGTATTGTCGTCGGCTTGAATATAAATGCTGCCGCCACGACCACCATCACCCCCATCTGGACCACCAAAGGGTACGAACTTTTCACGGCGAAAACTGGCTACGCCATTGCCACCGTCGCCAGCCTCTACGGTAATGACTGCTTCATCAACAAAGCGCATGCTGCCAATCCTCTAAAAACTTTAAAACCCCATATTCTGCCATATTTTAAAGAATTTCTCGAATATATTTATTCAGCACTTTATTAAGATGACTGAATTGAGTCTTATTTGATAGACATCAATCAAAAAGCTGATGCTGTCCAGTCTTTTTGCAAAACCATTATTTTCCGACCGTTGATATAAATTAATGATCACATGATTGTTTTTACTTATTTCAGAATCTGGACAACTCTCCTTATAGTGCATGCAGCGTTGTTTGAGTCCTGATCATGCCTTTGCCAAAACCTGAAACTGTCAGCCCTTTGTCATCACAATTTGTATTACTTATGGCAATCGCCTGCGGTTTATGTGCCGGTTCGGCTTATTTTAATCAGCCGCTGATTTATTCGATTGAAAAGAGTTTGAAACTTAGTACCAGTCAGGCTGGCTTAACCGTCGTGCTTGCCCAGATTGGTTATGTGCTTGGCTTGATGCTGTTGGTGCCTTTAGGCGACTTCCTGAATAAACGTAAACTTGTGGTCAGCCTGATGGTATTTGCAGCCCTCTCGCAAATTTTGCTGTCATTGAGCACGACTCTCAGTACCTTATATTTTTTTACCTTGTGTGCCACCTTTGGGGCAATTTCCGCTCAGGTTCTGATTCCTTTTGCCTCAACAATCAGTCCACCGGAATCGAGTGCTGCAACGGTTGGAAAACTCATGAGCGGTTTGGTAATGGGGATTATCCTGTCACGGACCTTCGCCGGTTTTGTCTCAACTTACTGGTCCTGGGAAAGCGTGTATTTATCCAGTGGCATGATCACCCTGCTGTTTGCTGTTGTGATGTGGCAAAAATTACTGAATACTCAACCTCAAACCGGCTTAACCATCAGCGGTATTTACCGTTCACTGTTTGTACTTGCCCGAAACAATCCGCATTAAATCCGACCTGCCTGTGCCGGGGCCTTGGGCTTTGGCATTTTGTCGATGGTCTTTACCTCGATGACCTTTGTCCTCGGCAATGCGCCTTACGACTTTAGTGATTTTGAAATTGGCCTGTTTGGCTTGCTCGGCGTTATCGGGATTTATTCATCTCGCTGGTCGGGCAAAACAGTGGGGCAAGGCAAGGAAAACCTGGTCGCAAAACTGTGTATTTTCCTGATGCTGTTTTCATGCATTCCCCTGTTTTTTGCCCAGCAGAATATCTGGGTTTACGCGCTTGGGGTTTTGATGAGTTATTTTGGCCTTACTGCCTTTCATGTACTGAACCAGAATCTGGTTTACCGGATTGACCTGAAAGCACGTTCACGGATTAATGCAGTTTATATGACCATCTATTTTTCGGGCGCAGCTTTGGGTTCGCTGGGTGCAGTATATGCATGGGAACACTTTGGATGGATGGGCTGTGTCGCACTCGGTCTGGGCTTTTCGATTGGAATTTTACTGATTGACCGTTTTGATTTTAAGCGGATGCAGAAGGCTTAATTTTTTAAAAAGGAATAAATTAAAAAGTTTATTGCTGATTTATTCAAACCTTAACCATAAATCTCTCTCACAAATCAAAAAATGTTCAAGATTAGATTTTTTAAATCAGCACGGCCTCATTTGATTAATTTAACTTTTTTACCTTTTCACAGGCAATTTCTCTCCTTTTGAAAGGTCAAAATGAGGATCTTAAAATGTATGTTGAATCCGCAAGAAAAACCTCTTGTTTCCCATATACAACCTCCTGAGCCAGTTTTAAGGCCTNNTCCATGCCACACTCATGAATTCACTACTGACTAAAATCTATTTTTAATTTGGGCTTGAAGGACGAATTTTAGTAATAGAAAAGTGATTTATGAAAGAAGTCTAATGATTTATGAAAGAGGTTTCATTTAATTCGAATAACCTAGACACATGATCGCTATATTGCAGTCATTCTTACTGATCAAGAATCGTGTAACTTGACTCGTACAGAATGACAGGCTCGTTGTGCAATTCAGGTCAGGCTTTTCATGAGTTAAAGTTAAGGAGTCGTCTTGATACGTTGCTGATTCTGCAAAATCTCAAGTAAACTTTTTTCAATCCAGCCAATCAGATACATGATTTTTTCAGCTGCTTGTGAACCGGTAATAGTTAACTGATATTCCACTTTCGGCGGTACGACCGGATAAACCGTTCTTAAAATAAAACCATCTTGTTCCAGCATTTTTAAAGTTTGAGATAACATCTTTTCACTGACCCCCTGTATGCGCTGTTTCAGCTCATAAAAGCGATGCACCCCCTCACTCAGACAACGCAAGATCAAGACTGACCATTTATTAGCAAGATGTTCTAATATTTCACGTGATGGACATTCAGTNNCAGAATAATATTTTAGCAGCAAGTTTATTGCTCACTTTATATTGAATCGTTCAATTCTCCTTGTTCATTACCAACAGGCATAAAAAAAGGAGCCTTAAAAGAGGCTCCTTTTTTCACTACACCAACAAATTATGCATTTGTTTCAGCAGGAATTTTTGGATAGCTTACGCCGCCCATCTGTTCTGCAATACGTAGTACCTGGCAGCTATAACCCACTTCGTTATCATACCAAACGTAGCACGTTAAACGGTTGCCTGAAGTAATGGTTGCTTGCGCATCGAATACACCGGCAGTACGCGAACCGATAAAGTCACTCGATACAACTTCAGTAGAATTTGTATAACCGATTTGACCTTGAAGGCTTGAGTTGATTGAGATTTGACGAATGTATTCGTTAACTTCTTCACGATCTACTTCTTTCTCAAGCGTCAAGTTAAGAATAGCAAGTGAAACGTTAGGTGTTGGAACACGTACAGAGTTACCTGTCAACTTGCCTTTAAGCGCAGGAAGTGCTTTAGCCACTGCTTTAGCTGCACCCGTTTCCGTAATAACCATGTTCAAAGTCGCAGCACGGCCACGACGGTCAGCTTTATGGTAGTTATCAATCAGGTTCTGGTCATTAGTGAACGAGTGAACTGTTTCAACGTGACCATTCAGCACTTTGTATTTGTCTTCTAACACTTTAAGTGTTGGAGTAATTGCGTTAGTGGTACAGCTTGCAGCAGAGATAATAGTATCTTCATCAAGAATGTCTGCCTGGTTCACACCATATACTACGTTCTTCATGTCACCTTTACCTGGTGCAGTCAAGATTACACGTGCAGCACCTGGACATTGAAGATGTTGGGCAAGACCTTCTGCATCACGCCATTTACCCGTATTATCAATCACCAATGCATTGTTAATACCATAAGCAGTGTAATCCACTTCAGCTGGGCTAGATGCATAGATCACTTTAATGAACTGGCCATTTGCAATAATAGCTTCGTTTTCTTCATCTACAGAGATTGTGCCTTGGAACGGACCGTGAATTGAGTCACGACGTAATAATGAAGCACGTTTTTCCAAATCACCATCAGAAGATTTGCGAACCACGATTGCCTTAAGGCTTAAACCACGACCCAAACCTGATTGGCCAATGATTAAACGGGCAAGAATACGACCGATACGACCAAAACCGTAGAGAACCACATCTTTGCCTTCTACAGCCTTCGCATTACCTGCTAAAGATTTCACTGCATCAGCAACAAAAGCGTCGACATCTCCACCTTTTTCCTTGAATTCAACAGCAAGTTTACCTAGATCAATTTCTGCTGAACCAATATTTTCAATTTTAGCTAAAGCTTCTAAAATCGGGAAAGTGTTNNTTTTTTCACGATATAATTGACCGATAAGTGCAATCATACGTTCCGCGATTTCTTCACGGTTTTTCCAGCGACCTTGGTGATCTGCATGTAGGGCGATGATAGTGTCTTTGCTCACAGCTACGTCCTCTAATTAATTGTATATCTAGGCATAAATTTCAAACCCGACAATTGTAAAGGAATTATCAGCAAGTTTGAATCAAAAGCTGAATGTTCGATGTGCTTTTTGCCATATATTCAGTATAAATTTACAAAATAGTTGTAATTATTTTTATGATTTTACTATTAAAAGATTAAAAATCTTCTTCTAAAGACAAACTATACTTTTTTGTTAAATGTTGCCTGATCAAACAAAAAAAATTTCATCCAAAAATCGCAGTTGCATTTATTTAATTCTGTCCTGATAATTTTCGATGTTCTGATCCAGCGCACGCTGTTTACGTTTTTGCTTACCCAGATGGAGTGTACCTTCAATCACCAACAATAAAACGGCAATCCAGATCGGAATATAAGTCAGCCACTCCCCTGCTTCAACCCGCTCACCCAGTACAATAGAGGCAAAAGCCAATAGCACGGGTTCCAGATAACTGAGTAGTCCGAAAATCACAAAGGGCAAATAACGGCTGGCCAGAATATAACTGCCCAGTCCCAAAGCACTTAAAAAACCCAGACCAATCACTGCCCAGATTAAATGAGGGAAATAGGCCATTAAACCCAGACTATCGCTATGGATGAAACCCAAATAAAAAGCGACCGGCAAAATAAGACATAAATCCCACCAGAATCCTCCTAAATGATCGGTCTTAAAGGCACGGCGCAAAAAGAAATACAAGGGATAAGCCAAAGCGACATAAACAGTCTCCCAGGCTATACTGCCAATACGCCAGATTTCATGCGCCACACCTAAAATGGCCAGTAGCACGGCAGCCAGCTGCCATGTCGACAGTTTTTCTTTATAAAGCACACAACCGACCAGGACCATCACCAAAGGCAATAAAAAATAGCCTAGAGATACTTGCAAGCCGCGACCATTAATGGGTCCCCACAGAAACAGCCATAACTGTGTAGTACAAAGAATGGAACTAAAAATCAACCAGATCAGAAACACAGGCTGTTTAACAATACGTTTAAAAATCTGAGAAATATGCTGCAAATCACCAGACCAGTACATAAACAGGGTTAAAAAAGGCAGCGTCGCCAGCATCCGCCAGGCAAAAGTTTGTTCGCTATCAAAAGGCTTCAGAAACTGGCTATAAAAATACAGTACCCCAAAAGTAACAGATGCCAATACTGACAAAGCCAAGCCTTTATACATCTTTTACCTCAAGGATATTATCCATTTCATGCACATACGGAATGATCCCCCAAATACTGGATCATTCATCTTTTTTTAAGTTAGGCTATAGTAGCAAATAAAAAAACCATGCCTAAGCATGGTTTTTTATTTTATTAAAATATTGAGTATGTTATTTAATCGTGTGCTTGGTATGAATCACATCACCCACGTCATAACCGACCGACTTCGCATACTCTAAATATTCATTAACTATAGCCTGGTCAGGTTGCGGTGAACGCGACAATACCCACATATATTTGCGGTGTGGTTCACCCACCAATACGGTCTGATAGTTTTCATCCAGTTTAAGTACCCAATAATCACCGCGACCGAAAGGTAACCAGCGAATTGCTTCAGGGAAGAAACTTACTTTCAATTTCGTGTTAAAAGGCGCATTTTGAATAAATGCCTCGCCAACCGACTGGGAGAGTTTGCCATCTTTGGTATAGCAGCGGTTATCTACGCCCACATTGCCATTCTCGTTCAAGGTATAAGTCGCAGTCACATCACGATCGCACTTATTCTGAAAGTACATGGGTTTACGTGCCACTTCATACCAGACACCCAGATATTTATCCAGCTCAACCTTTTCCACTGTTTGTAATGGTTTGCTTTGTGCATAGGCCATAGTCGCCATACCCAGACCGACTAACACTGCTCCACCCACGACAATTTTCGCCAGTTTATAACTTGCTTTTGGAAGATTATTGCTTGTCATAAAAGTACCTTTCAGTCAAAATTTTAAATTTTTAAAATGCTTACATATTTAAAAATAACGACTCCAACCAAATCATACTGTAGCGTTATGTAATGATTTTGCAAAGAAAATCATCACACTAGCTTAACATTTGGGCTTTCAAACGGACCATTTCATCACGTAGTCGAGCAGCCTGTTCAAACTGTAATTCTTTCGAGGCTTTCAACATTTCTTTTTCCAATTTGGACAAATGTTTGGCCAGTAATTTAGGGTCTGCCAAGATATGGCGTTCATCCGCACTTAAGGCACGTGCCTGATCCGAGATTTTCTCATCAATCTGATCATCATTCAGAATTTCGCCAGTATCAATATCCTGACTGTTCTGACGCTTAGTACTGCGTGGGGTAATACCATGCAGTTCATTAAATTCGATCTGTTTGGCCCGGCGTCGCTCGGTTTCATCAATGGCTTTCTGCATGGAATCGGTAATCCGGTCTGCATACAAAATTGCTTTACCTTTCACATTACGTGCAGCACGACCAATGGTCTGAATCAATGAACGCTCCGCACGCAAAAAGCCTTCTTTATCGGCATCTAAAATTGCCACCAGGGNNGTTGGATCAATGAACGCTCCGAGCGCAGGAAGCCTTCTTTATCGGCATCTAAAATCGCAACCAAGGACACTTCCGGCATATCCAGACCTTCTCGTAGCAGGTTAATACCGACCAGTACGTCATGCACACCGCTACGCAGCTCATGGATAATTTTGGTACGTTCCACCGTATCGATATCGGAATGCAGATAAGCCACCTTGATGCCGTATTCTTTTAAATACGAAGTTAAATCTTCAGCCATACGTTTGGTCAAAGTTGTGACCAGAACCCGCTCATCCAGTTCCTTACGAATATTGATTTCCGAAAGTACATCATCCACCTGGGTCAGGACTGGACGGATTTCAATTTCGGGATCCACCAGTCCGGTTGGGCGAACCACCTGCTCGGCAATCTGCTCGGATTTTTCCAGTTCATATTTTGCCGGGGTTGCACTCACATAAATCGTGGTTGGAACAATACGCTCCCATTCCTCAAACTGCATTGGACGGTTATCCAAGGCACTCGGCAAACGGAAACCGTAATTGACCAGGTTTTCTTTACGCGAACGGTCACCCTTATACATGGCACCAATTTGCGGAACCGTCACGTGCGATTCATCGATAATTAATAAAGCATCATCCGGAATATAATCAAATAATGTCGGTGGAGCTTCGCCTGCCGGACGGCCGGATAAATGCCGTGAATAGTTTTCGATACCGTTGGTATAGCCCAGCTGCTGCATCATTTCCAGGTCATAGCGGGTACGCTGTTCAATGCGCTGCGCTTCCAGCAATTTATCATTGGCACGAAAGAAACCCAGACGCTCTTTCAGTTCTTCGCGAATGGTACCGATGGCACGCTGCAAGTTATCTTTCGGAGTGACATAATGGCTTTTAGGATAAATCGTCACACGCGGTACTTTACGCACCATTTTGCCGGTTAAAGGATCAAACCAGCGAATCGAATCCACTTCATCATCAAACAGTTCAATACGAATCGCATCCTGATCTGATTCTGCCGGGAAAATATCAATAATTTCACCACGAATACGATAGGTACCACGTAAGAATTCCAGTTCGTTACGGGTATATTGCATTTCCACCAGACGGCGAATGATGTCATCACGGCTGATCCGGTCACCCTGCACAATATGCAGCAACATGCTCATATAGGCATTCGGGTCACCCAAACCATAAATGGCCGAAACCGAAGCCACAATAATGGCATCACGGCGTTCGAGTAATGAGCGAGTTGCCGAAAGGCGCATCTGGTCAATATGATCATTAATCGCGGCGTCTTTTTCAATGAAGGTATCGGAAGAGGGTACATACGCTTCCGGCTGATAATAGTCATAATAGCTGACAAAATATTCAACCGCGTTATTCGGGAAAAACGACTTGAATTCGCCATACAGCTGCGCAGCCAAGGTTTTATTATGTGCCATGAGAATGGTTGGACGCTGCAACTGGCAAATGACATTG
>DKLL01000068.1 GCA_002455755.1 Acinetobacter sp. UBA6641 | reverse complement strand
GAATCCGTGAATTACTGACTTATATTTCCCAAGAACATAGCGCCCTGCTTGATCGTGCCAAACCTCTATGGACCTGTAACATTATTGAAGGTATTGAGGGCAATCGCTTCGCCATGTACTTTAAAATTCACCATGCCATGGTGGATGGTATTGCCGGTATGCGGCTGGTTGAAAAATCCCTGTCACATGATCCAGATGCTAAAAGTATTGTGCCGCTGTGGTGTGTTGAAGGTCCACGCGCTAAACGCATTAAAACCCCACCCAAGAGTCGCATCAAAAAAATTATGGGGACTTTAAAAGATCAATTTGAAGCAACCCCGAAAGTCATGTATGAATTATCCCAGACCATCTTTAAAGATATGGGACGTAATCCTGACTATGTTTCAAGCTTCCAGGCACCCAGCAGCATTTTAAATCAACGCGTAAGTTCTTCTCGTCGTTTTGCTGCACAATCTTTTGAATTGGGTCGCTTAAGCAAGATTGCCAAAACACTTGGTGTGACCATTAATGATGTGGTACTGGCAATCTGTTCCGGTGCGCTGCGTGAATACTTGCTCAGTCAACATGCATTACCGAAAAAACCGCTGATTGCGATGGTACCGGCTTCCGTGCGTGATGATAATTCTGATGTCTCTAACCGGATCACCATGATTCTGGCCAATTTAGGCACGGATAAAGAAACCCCCTTAGAACGTCTGCAAATTATTCGTCGTAGCGTGTTAAATGCGAAACAGCGTTTTAAACGCATGAACTCAAATCAAATTTTGAATTATAGTGCGTTAGTATATGGGGCAGCAGGCTTAAATATTGTGTCCGGTATGATGCCTAAACACCAAGCGTTCAATATCGTGATTTCTAACGTACCAGGGCCACGTGAACCGCTTTACTGGAATGGTGCGAAACTGGATGCACTCTATCCGGCTTCAATTGTGCTGGATGGACAGGCACTTAATATTACCATGACCAGCTATTTAGATAAATTGGAAGTAGGTCTGACCGGTTGTCGCAACGCCTTACCGAAGATGCAAAACCTGCTTACCCATCTGGAAGATGAAATTCAGCGATTTGAAGATATTGTGGGGCAAGATATCCCGCCAAAGAAGTTAAGAGCGGTGAGTTAACCGCATTCTTAAAAAAGTGAATAGTAAATTAATAAAGGGGCTTTTCAAAGGCCCCTTTATTTTTTAATTACACGACATTAATTTTTAATTGCACGACACTGATTTAATAGTTGATGGCAAGCTGAACGAATCATGGCAGCTGTAATTTGAACTTCTTTGCCCTGCTCATCTACAATATAACCACTGTGAGCGGGTTTATTTTCTAAAACATTCAAACTTTTTTTAATAATTGCTTTGCTCATACTCATGTCATACCTCTTTTTTGCTAAACCAAAACTGGGAGATTTTGGCTTTGGCTACTGTGTATGACTAGTATTCAAAATTAAACTTAAAAAGTAAAATTTCAGATGTAACAAGTGTTTAACGATATTCTGTTACAATTTCAGCTGAGAATGATATCGTATTGCTCTTGCGTATACAGATTTTCCACCTGAAATTTAATGATACGCCCGATAAAGTGCTCTAAATCGGCCACTGCAGGTGCCTCCGCTGTTAACAATCGGTCAATCACCGAAGGATGTGCCACCACTGTAAAACCACTTTTACATTCAAAAGCACGTGCATATCTCAAAATTTCGCGAAAAATTTCGTAACACACGGTCTCTGCCGTTTTTACATAACCCCGCCCCTGACAGGTCGGACACGATTCACATAACAAGTGTTCTAAAGATTCGCGCGTGCGTTTGCGAGTCATTTCAACCAGCCCCAACTCCGAAACCTGGGTGATTTTGGTTTTGGCATGATCACGTTCCAGCATACGTTCAAACTGGTTCATGACTTCTTCACGATGCTGGGCTTCCTGCATGTCAATAAAGTCAATAATGATAATGCCACCCAAATTACGTAAGCGCAGCTGACGAGCAATGACTTGAGTCGCCTCCATATTGGTTTTAAAGACGGTGTCCTCTAAAGTCCGACCGCCGACATAGGAACCGGTATTGACATCAATGGTGGTCATGGCTTCGGTCTGGTCTATCATTAAATAACCACCCGACTTCAGTGCTACCCGGGTTTGTAGGGCTTTCTGAATATCTTCTTCAACATTGTACAAGTCAAAAATAGGACGTTCACCCGGATAGTGCACCAAGCGGTCTTGCATACTGGGTACAAACTCAAGCACAAATTCTTGCAATTTGGCATGTATTTCACGTGAATCGACAGAAATTTTAGAAGTATCGGCATTGGCCAAATCACGAATGATTCGCTGGGGTAACGGCAGTTCCTCAAAAATCAGTGAAGGTACAGCAATGCTTTTTTGCTTGCGCTGAATAAATTCCCACAGCTTGGCCAAATACGCCATATCCTGCGCAATTTCCGCTTCAGGAATCCCCTCTGCTGCGGTACGGACAATGACACTGCCAGGTAATTTATGCTCGCTTTNNTTGCGCGGCCAGACCATATCATTGATATGTAGAAAAGCAGTTCGTGAAAGACCAATATCGACAAAAGCGGCCTGCATACCCGGAAGTACACGCACCACTTTACCCTTATAAATATTGCCCACCAATCCGCGCTTAACCGTACGCTCAACAAATAATTCATTGACCGTACCGTTCTGGATTAAGGCCACACGACATTCCATAGGTGTGACGTTAATCAACAACTCGTCAGACATAATAAAACTCAAAACATTATAAAAGTTCTTTTTGAGGTCAGTTAATTTAGTGCCTTAACTGCCTGTAATAACTGTACGGTTTCATGTAAAGGCAAACCCACAACATTGCTATAACTGCCTTGTATACGGGGAATATAACGCGCTGCGATACCTTGAATGGCATAACCACCCGCCTTGCCTATCGGTTCCCCCGTGGCCCAATAATCTTCCATATTACTGAGACTTAATTTTTGAAACTCAACCTGCGTCCGTACCACTATACTTGATTTTTCTGTACTTGTACGCACACAAACACCNNCTGGTGTCAGCGGCAATCACAATGGCCTGCGGAAATTGAGCTAACACGGCTTGAGCCTTGCTACAGGCCAAACGCTCGACATAAGCGGCAACATCTTCACCCTCAAGTATGGATTCATCGATATCCGGACTAAAGATCTCGAAATCCAAACCCAACTGTTGCAGGAGTTCCCGACGACGTGGGGAACTGGAAGCCAGAATTAAACGCGCCATTTTTTCAGCATAAAATACATGACCGGGAAAACCAGCACACTGCTCAATAAAGGCTGCCAGTGTCGGGCAATTGAAAATTGCAAGCCACCCATAATTTGCAAAACCCAGGTTAAAAATAGATGCGCCAGCACCGTCAGAAAACTAATCATCCACAGATTACCAAAGGTCAAGATGCGTCGTTCACGGGTTAAAAACCTGACAATGAAGGTGATCAACACAAAACTTAGCGCATTCATACCTAAAGGAGCATCCACCAGCAGGTCGGTAAAAATCCCGGTGGCAAAGGCAAACCAGATTCCGCACCACGTTGGTTGGCACATGACCCAAAACAGCATGAGCAGCAACATAAATAAAGGACGTGCACCTGATACGGCATAAGACAATGGATAAACCATCAGCACCGAACAGACAATAACTGAAACAATAATGGCAATTAAAGGATCACGTTTTTGTTCGGCACGTAATTTAGCGAGCGGCATGCGGCTGCTCCATCGCTAGTGAATCGGAAAACAGTACTACCACATGATGCCCACCTGCCAGTTGTGCGGCTGGAATCACTTCAATCTGGGCAAACTCACCTGAATTATGCCGGTTGACTTTAGATACGGTGCCGACCAGATAACCCGCCGGGAAATGCGCACCCAGACCTGAGCTATAGACTTTTTCGCCGACCTTGACATTGGCACTGGTCGGTACATATTCCATCTTCAAATGACCTAAATCACCTGTCCCCGATACAATGGCACGCATCCCGGTATGTTCTAAACGTACAGAGAGAGAGTGTTCTTTATCAGACAGCAACATAATACGGCTACTATGCGAATTGACATTAATGATCTGCCCCATGATGCCTTTATCGTCCAGCACGGTTTGACCGACTTTAAGCTGACTGCTGGAACCACGGTTAATCACAATAATATGTCTTAAAGGATCTGCATCGGTACCAATCACTTCTGCAATTTCCATGCGCCCATCAATAATCAAAGGGGTATCGAGCAGACCTCTTAAACGGGTATTTTCAGCAGAAAGTTCAGATAATTTTTGCAGGCGAACCTGAGCCTGTAACAGCTCGGCTTGCATCGCAGTATTTTCACGACGTAACTGGGCTTCAGACTTGGTTTGTTGATTGAGCCATTCTCGCGATAACACCGGATAACTTGCGAGGGCATAAATCGGATTATATGCCGCATACAAGACATCACGTGCGGGCTGAATCACATGCGGCATGCGCCAGTTAAAAAACAGCACCACCAGACATGTAATCACCGCAATGATAAATGAGCGAAAAGATGGCGGTTGTCGAGAAAACAGTTGTGTTTGCACCGCCTGGTCCTTAACTTAACCTACAAAAAGCATGTCGTGATTTGGATTGTCGAAGAATTCCAGAACTTTACCACCGCCACGAGTGACACAAGTCAACGGATCTTCAGCTACAACCACAGGCAAACCTGTTTCTTGTGCAAGCAGCTTGTCAAGGTTGCGAAGCAATGCGCCACCACCGGTCAGCACAATTCCACGTTCTGCAATGTCGGAAGACAATTCTGGCGGGGTCTGTTCTAGGGCAGATTTCACCGCAGATACAATATTTTGTAATGGATCAGAAATGGCTTGGGCAATTTCAACCGAAGTTACGGTAATGGCACGAGGCACACCTTCTGCCAGGTTACGACCACGAACTTCGATTTCGAGTATTGGAGCATCTTCATCCGGCAATGCCATACCCACTTCTTTTTTAATCACTTCAGCCGTGGTTTCACCAATCACACAGCCATGCGCTTTACGCACGTAGTTAATGATCTGTTCATCAAATACATCACCGCCAATACGTAGCGAATCTGCATATACGCAACCCTGTAATGAAATGATTGCGATTTCAGTGGTACCCCCACCTACATCCACCACCATCGAACCACATGCCTGCTCAACTGGCATACCGGCCCCAATTGCAGCAGCCATTGGCTCTTCAATCAAGCGGACATCACGTGCGCCAGCATTGAATACCGCTTCACGAATGGCACGGCGCTCAACCAGCGTTGATTTGCACGGCACGCACACCACCACACGCGGTGCAGGCGGAAACAGACGCTTTTCATGGACTTTACCGATAAACTGGTTCAGCATGGTTTCGGTCACTTCGAAATCGGCAATCACCCCGTCTTTCATCGGGCGGATTGCAGAAATATTTGCAGGTGTACGACCAAGCATTTGTTTAGCATCAAGACCAACCGCGGCAACGATTTTCTGTGAACCGCTGTGACGGATGGCCACAACTGTCGGTTCATTTAATATAATGCCTCGTCCTGGTGCATAAATAAGTGTATTTGCTGTACCTAAATCAATGGCTAGATCGGGCGAAAACAAGCCAATTAGTCTTTTTAGAATCACGGAGACGTTCTCGATTAAACTTTATGTGGACGCAAGGTGGCAACTTTAACTAAATGTGATGATTTGAACAAGTCAATCGCTTATTATAACGCACGATATTTTGAATTTTTTTAATACTGATTAGGTAATATTATGTCTACATCGGATGCACAGCATTCTGCAGATTTAAATGCAAAAACAGTTTCAGCAATCGCACATCTGGCCCGATTGTCGCTAAATGATACGCAATCTGCTGAATATGCTCAAAGTCTAAATAAAATTTTAGGCATGATGGAAACCTTAAAAGGCATTGACACCGAAAATGTCGAGCCGCTTAAAAGTCCATTTGACCATCCACAGCCCTTACGTGAAGACGTGGTTTCTGAAGAAAATCATCGTGAAGAATATCAAGCTGTTGCACCGGCAACCCAAGATGGCTTGTACCTTGTTCCGCGCGTGATTGAATAATCTTTATTCAGTTAAACCATTTTATTAAATTAAACGTAAAGAAATATTTCTCATGACAGATTTACATCGCTTATCGATTCGTGAACTTTCCGAAGGTTTGGCCGAAGCTAAATTTTCGTCGCGCGAATTAACTGAACATTATTTAAAACGCATTGATAAAATCGATGCTCAAGTGAAGTCATACGTGACTGTGACTGCCGAGCAGGCCTTGGCTCAAGCCGACGTTGCTGATGCGGCAATTAAAGCCGGCAATGCGACCGCATTAACCGGTGTGCCTATTGCGCATAAAGATATTTTCTGTACCCAAGGCATTAAAACCACTGCCGGTTCTAAAATGCTGGACAATTTTATCTCTCCTTACGACGCAACCGTTGTAGCGAAAGGTAAAGCTGCGGGCCTGGTCACTTTGGGTAAAGTGAACATGGACGAATTCGCGATGGGTTCGACCTCTGAGAACTCATATTACGGCGCAACTGCCAACCCTTGGAACCTGGGCCATGTCCCTGGTGGTTCTTCAGGCGGTTCTGCAGCAGCTGTAGCAGCGGATTTGGCACCATTTGCAACTGGTACTGACACCGGTGGTTCAATCCGTCAACCTGCATCATTCTCTGGTCTGACCGGTCTTAAACCGACTTACGGTCGTGTATCGCGCTTCGGTATGATTGCCTATGCATCATCACTAGACCAAGGTGGTCCAATGGCACGTTCTGCAGAAGACTGTGCTTACCTGATGAATGTCATGGCCGGTCATGATGCCAAAGATTCAACTTCAATGGATCAAGTGGTAGATAACTATGTCGCGAACCTGAACGCTACCTCAGTAAAAGGTTTACGCATTGGTATTCCAAAACAGTATTTTAATGTTGCTGGCCTAGCTGAAGATGTTAAAGCACGTGTCGAAGAATCACTTAAAAAGTTAGAAGAAATGGGCGCTACGCTTGTTGAGATCGACCTCAACATGACTGAAAGCTATGTTCCGACTTATTACCTGATCGCACCTGCCGAAGCTTCTTCGAACCTATCACGTTTTGATGGCGTACGTTATGGCTATCGCGCAGAAAATCCTGTGGACCTGATGGACCTGTACAAGCGTTCACGTTCAGAAGGTTTTGGTGCAGAAGTGCAACGTCGTATCCTGATTGGTACGTATGCCCTGTCTGCAGGTTCTTACGATGCTTACTATGTAAAAGCACAGAAAGTACGTCGCCTGATCCAGCAAGATTTCCTTAAAGCATTTGAATCGGTCGATGTCATTGCAGCACCTTCTGCGCCAACGACTGCCTATAAAATTGGTGCAGATTTAACGCCAGTTGAAATGTACCTGGGCGATATTTATACGCTTGCGGTAAATCTGGCAGGTCTTCCTGCGATTAACGCGCCTGTCGGTTTTGACCAAAATAACTTGCCAGTTGGCTTACAGCTGATTGGTAATTACTGGTCAGAATCTCAATTGTTGTCTGTGGTACACCAGTATCAACAGGCCACCGATTGGCATACAAAACGCGCTGCAATTGCTGAGGAGAACGCATAATGGCTCAAGCTCAAAAATCGGCTAAACCAAAATCCAACCTGATTGATGGTTGGGAAGTCGTTATTGGTATCGAGATTCACACTCAGCTTGCCACCAATACCAAAATTTTTTCAGGTTCATCGACTGTTTTCGGTAATGATCCAAACACGCAAGCCAGCCTGGTTGATTTGGCTATGCCGGGCGTATTACCGGTATTAAACAAAGAAGTGGTTGATCTTGCGATTCGCTTTGGTTTGGGCATCGATGCTTACATCGATCAGGCGTCTGTATTTGCGCGTAAAAACTACTTCTATCCGGACTCTCCAAAAGGCTATCAGATCAGCCAGATGGACAACCCGATTGTGGGCTTGGGTCATATCGACATCCAGCTTGAAGATGGCACGGTTAAACGCATTGGCGTAACCCGTGCGCACCTTGAGGAAGATGCAGGTAAATCGATTCATGACCAGTTCGAAGGCATGTCTGGTATCGACTTGAACCGTGCCGGTACGCCGCTGCTTGAAATCGTTTCTGAACCAGATATGCGTTCGGTTGAAGAAGCGGTTGCTTATATCAAGGCAATTCACACGCTGGTACGCTGGTTAGGTATTTCTGACGGTAACATGGCGGAAGGTTCATTCCGTTGTGACTGTAACGTGTCTTTACGTCGTCCGGGTCAACCCTTCGGTACGCGTTGTGAATTGAAAAACCTCAACTCATTCCGTTTCATTGAACAGGCGATCAATGTTGAAATTGAACGTCAGATGGAAATTCTGGACTGGGATGGCACCATTGATCAGGAAACGCGTCTGTTCGACCCTCTGAAGATGGAAACCCGTTCAATGCGTTCTAAGGAAGAAGCGAATGATTACCGCTACTTCCCAGACCCTGACTTGTTGCCTGTAGTAATTGCAGATGAGCAAATCGAAGCAATTAAAGCGACCATGCCTGAACTTCCTGCGGCACGTCGTGCGCGTTTCGTGGCGGACTTTGGCGTGACTGAGTACGATGCGCACGTGCTTACACTTACTCGTGAAATGTCTGAATTTTATGAGGAAGTCGTTAAAGCTGCTGGTGGTGCTGCACAAGGTAAGATTGCGGCAAACTGGGTGATGGGTGAATTCTCTGGTGCTTTAAACAAAGCAGGCTTAGATTTGGCTGATTCTCCTGTATCTGCGGAAAAACTTGGTGGCATGATCGCACGTATTGTGGACAATACAATTAACGGTAAGATCGCGAAGCAAGTGTTCGGCTTTATGTGGGACGAAGGCAAATCTGCGGACGAAATTATTGCTGAGAAAGGCTTGAAACAGGAAACTGATACAGGCGCGATTGAGGCGATTATTAAAGACGTACTTGCTGCGAACGAGAAGATGGTTGAAGAGTATAAATCTGGTAAAGAGAAAGCCTTTAACGGTCTTGTTGGTCAAGTGATGAAAGCAGCGAAAGGTAAAG
>DKLL01000104.1:44326-51177 GCA_002455755.1 Acinetobacter sp. UBA6641 | reverse complement strand
ACTACAATCATGAATTTAAAAAAGAAAATGTCAGTAAATTTCTTAACTGACTGGCATTTTTTCTATGAGAGGCTGATTGCTTATAATCAACCTGCTATATAAATCGGGCTTGGTTTTGCCATACAGCTTGTACTGGGGCAGCCAGTCATATCTAGCGGCAAATTAATTATTGGTTGAAGACTCACTTAGGGGATGGGAAATAATCGGTGCAGGCTGATCATTTGGACTGCCAATAATATGATCTTTGGTGTCATTTAATTTCTGATTCACCGTGGCTGCTGCGTGTTGCGACTTTTCTTTGGCAATGGCAGATTTTTCAGTGGCAAAATCCTTGGTTTCTTCCCAGGCATTTTCGACCTTCGGTTTTACTTTGGCGATGCCTTTTTGCGCAGCCGTATCCACTTTTTCCGCCGTGTTCTGAACCTTCTGCTGGGCCTTATGACCGAGCACTTTAAAAATATTAGGGTTGTCTCCATAGGGTGCAGACTGATTCGCGCTTGCAGTACTGGAAGGCGTAGCTGTGCCGGTTTGAGCCCAAAGCGGAGTAGACATCAACACTGTACTGGTTATTAATACCGTTTTCATCATTTTCATTGNNCCGGGAATTTACTCTTCATCCTGAGTCGGTGTTTTAATCGTAAATCCTGAATGTGTTCTTCCTGAATAGGTGCCCAGCTCTGCATGTGTTTTACCGTTAATATCCATATTGCTTGGGTGTGAACCATTGCTATCCGTGCTGTGTTGTGAATTTTTACTGACAAAGTTTTCGTCCGCAGTTCGAGTTTGATTCATATCTTTATTCACATTTCCCGATTTGTCAGCAGTATTTTGTTCACTGTCTTTTGCTTTTAGCTCTGAAGCTGCGTTGGGGGGTAGGTTGGCGAAAAGGGAAGTACAAGCTAAAAGTGCAGTGCTCATCAACATTGTTCTGATTGTTTTCATAGCTCGATTTATCCTTGCATGATAAAACTCGAGTATTTACCGAGTTATAAGATCATTATCTTAATCGGTTCAATTTCTAAATTTTGAATTTAAGAATAAATTCACACGTTTTAGCAACAGTGAATTAACAATCTGGACAAATATGTGAATGTAATTTTTAGCTTCAGTTTTTTAGTTTTTGAATTTTAAATTTTTTTTCAAAAAACAGGAATTGGCCTGGATACAAAGTATTGATATGTAACACTTTAGAGTAAATACAGACGAGCGGTATTTGAATGGAAATGAAGTGAATGAAAGACTTTTTATTGAAGGGGATGAAGAATCACCGAATCTATATAGAATCGGTGATTCTGGGTGTATGAGTCAGGTATTAGTTACATTGTGCTAAAGCATCTTTATGAAAATAATGGCGTAGCGCAAGGAAGTTTTTTTGCACTGTAGCATCATTCAGGTCAAAGTTAGTGGCTGTACTTGTACCATCTGTAGCAAACACGGTCGAGCCACCTGTGATTAAGGTATTGCCCTTAAATGACCAGTGTTCTATGGCTTTGCCGGCTGGCAGGTTGCCGGTAAATTCGATCATGCATTTGTTGGTAAATTTGGTTAGTTTGGCTTTGTTNNCGCAAGACCAGTCAAAATAAGCATTTTAAGTTTCATGTGATTCTTTCTTGTTGAGTGTTGTTAGTTTGAGTATATGAAATATATAGTGAAATGCCTATAGAGTTCGAATAATAGAATAATTTCTTTTTTAGGTTGAAAAATCAACAAATAAGTCATTTTTAATAATATTATAAGTACATATTTTGATTAATTTTATTTTAATTATAGAGGGTTATATGTATTTAAGAAATCTCCATATTAGAAATATTGGACCAATTGAAAAATTAGATCTTCAATTTGAGTTAAGAGATGACTTGAACCCAAAACCTGTAATTTTAGTCGGTAAAAATGGCTCAGGTAAAACTTATACACTTTCTTATATTGCCGATGCTTTCTATGAACTAGCAAAAAAGAAATTTAGTGATGTAGTTGCTCGTTCCTCTAGTATAGAGTCACCCTACTTTAGGGTTATTTCGGGCAGAGATATTAATACTCAATCAGGAAGTTCAGGTGCTGCAACTTATATTAAATTTTTAAATATTCAAGACCAAAAGGAAATACATTATTGCGAGAAAATAGGGGACATGAGCTCATGTCAGGAATTATTAAATTTATATGGCGGTAAAATCAATAATGTTAATGAAGGTAAAAAAATAGAAGCATCAACAGAGGATATAAAACAATTATTTTCGAATACGATTACCTTCTTTCCAAGCTTTCGTAAGATTATTCCACATTGGCTAAATTTAGATGCTCAAATTTAAGAAATTTTTAGCATTGAAGGTAAAATTGAAGGTGAACTTAATAAAGAAATAATGTGTGTTGATACTTTTAGTAGAAATATTCAGTGGATGCTAGATGTAATTCTAGACTCAGCAATTTTACCTGCTGAATTGGATTACCTTTCCACACAAGAACAAAAAGAATTTGAAATAAATAATAAACACGCAATTAATAATGCTTATAGAAATATAAATCAAATATTTAAAACAATTTTAGATGATGAAGGAATATATTTGAAAACAGGATGGAGGAGTCGAGCTCAATCAAGATTATCTCTGCATAATAAAGGAAAGACCGTTGTTCCTACTTTAGAGCAACTTTCTACAGGTCAGTTAATTCTCCTCAATTTATTTATAACAATTATTCGTCATGCAGATTATAAAGATTTAAATAATAGTATTCGTTTGGATAAAATAGAAGGTATCGTGGTAGTAGATGAAATAGATACTCATCTTCATAGTAAACATCAAAGTGAAATTCTGCCAAAGCTAATAAAGCTTTTTCCAAAAATACAATTCATTGTAACGTCTCATTCTCCTTTATTTGTTTTGGGAATGGAAAAAGAATTTGGTGCTGAAAATATTCAATTGATTGATCTACCATCTGGAATGAATATTACCTCAGAAAGATTTGGTGAGTTTGAAGAGTCATTTGATTTTTATAAAAATACTTCTAAATTTGAAGAGGAATTACATCAAAAAATTCAAGAAACACAAAAACCATTAATTCTTGTTGAAGGAAAAACTGATATTAAATTTCTCAAAAAAGCATTCGAATTAAAAGAAAAATCTGAATGGTTAGAAGATATTGAAATTGATGAAATTGGTATTAGCACAGAAGATGGACAAGTTAAGTTTGGTGGGGAAAAAAGCTTAGAAAAAGGATTTGATTTTTTGAAACATAATTTAAGTGTTATCAATCGTAAAGTTTTGTTTTTATATGATTGTGATACGAAAGCCCAGCCTGAAAAAGTTGGAAATATTATGAAAGTAAAAGTTCCATATAATGAAGAAAATACAAAAATAAAAAAAGGTTCTGAAAATTTGTTGAAAGAAGAACTATTTACGGACAATTTTTATGTAACTAAAGAAATAATAAATGATTATGGGGCAATATCATTTATACAAGATTTTAAAAAAAATGAATTTTGTAATCATATATATGTAAATATCAATGATCCAAAAGTTTTTGATAAATACGAAGAGTTAGTATTTCCTATTATTGAAGAATTTATCGAGAATTAATAAAAAACCCGCTCTAAAGCGGGTTTTTTGAATCAATCAGAACTTAATGTTGCAACACCGAAATGTCAGCCACTTTGGTAAACAAGCCACGAAGCTGAGCAAGCATACGCAAACGGTTTGCTTTTAGGTCAGCATCATCAGCCATGACCATTACCCCGTCAAAGAATGCATCCACTGGCGCACGCAGGGCAGCTAAAGCAGACAACGCAGCTGTGTAGTCTTTGGCAGCAAATAACGGCTCAACCACAGGCGTAATTTTCGCAAGTTCAGCAAACAATGCTTTCTCGGCATCTTCCACCAGGTTTGCTTCAACCACAGCACCAGTCGGCTCTGCTTCTTTAGCTAGAATGTTGGCAACACGCTTGTTCGCAGCAGCAAGTGCAGCCGCTTCAGGCAAGTCACGGAAGTGATTGACCGCAGTTACGCGTTTGTCAAAATCAAGGGGAGATTTTGGCGACAATGCTTGAACCGCCTGAATCACGTCAACTGCAACGCCCTGGTCTTCGTATTTCGCACGGTAACGACCTTCAAGGAATGCAACAGCGTCCGCCAGAGTCTTGTCGTGGTCTTTCAGTACATCGCCATATGCAGTAAGTGCAAGTTTGATCAGGTCTTCAATTGACACATCAAGTTCATTTTCAGTCACAAGACGCAAGATACCAATGGCCGAACGACGCAGTGCGAACGGGTCTTTAGAACCTGTAGGTGCCTGACCAATACCGAAAATACCTGTGAGTGTATCTAAACGGTCTGCAAGGGCAATCGTTGTACCGGTTTTGGTTTTGGGTAAAACATCACCGGCAAATTTAGGTAAGTATTGCTCGCCTAATGCTTCCGCAACTTCATCATTTTCGCCTTCAATGCGCGCGTAATATGTACCCGCGATGCCTTGAAGTTCAGGGAATTCACCCACCAGTTCAGAGGTTAAGTCACACTTCGCAAGAAGGGCAGCTTTTTCAGCATCAGCAGGGTTTGCACCTGTAATTGGCGCAAGTGCAACAGCCAGTTTCGCGATACGTTCAGACTTGTTCCATAGTGTGCCAAGCTCAGCCTGGAACACCATGTTCGCCAGTTTCTCTTTACGCGATGCAAGCGGTTGTTTTTGATCTTGNNGGTTGTCCTGCATGGTGGTGATGAGTGCTTCTTGAGGCACTGCAAGGAAACGTTCTTCGAAGCTTGCACGTAATGCAACAGGCCATTCAACCAGTGCAGTCACTTCGTCACGAAGGTCACTTGGTACAATGGCAATCGCATTGACTTCATCAGCCAAAGCTTTCACTTGCTGGTCGATGATGGCTTGACGTTCTTCAAAAGACGCTACCACGTGCGCTGCTTTTAATTTAGGCAGATATTCATCAGCATGGTTCAGCGTAATGGCTTCAGGCGCATGGAAACGGTGACCATAAGTCACGTTGCCTGCTTTGTGATCCTGAATGCTTGCATCAATCACATCGTTGTCTTTAAGCAACACTACCCATTTTACCGGACGCACGAATTCGGTACGGCTTGCTGCAGAACGCATGCGTTTTGCGATTGGCAGGTTGTCTAACGCATTTTGTAAAATTTGTGGTAAAAGTACGTCCAGGCTTTGACCTTTGACATCTTTCAAATAACAAACTTTTTCAACTTTACCAGCCTGGAAAGTCGAAACTTGATCAACCGTGATGCCTTGACCACGCATAAAGCCTTCAAGGGCTTTGGTCGGTTTGCCTTCCGCATCAAAAGCGGCTTGTTTCGCAGGGCCGTCAAAACGTTTTTGCGTATCGGCTTGTGCACCTTCTACATTGACAATTTTCAATGCCAGACGGCGTGGTGCTGCATAGGCTTCAATAGAATCAAATGTAAGGCCTGCATCTTTTAAACCTTTAACCGTTTCCGCATGTAATGCATCACGTAATTTTTTTAAGCTTTTTGGTGGAAGTTCTTCACAGCCAAGTTCAAATAAAACAGTATGTTTAGACATTATTTGTTCTCCGCTGCTTTTTCTGCTTGAGCTGCTTCTGCTTCAACTTGTGCTTTTAACTGCGCCAGCACTTCATCACGTAAATGCGGTTCAGCCATCGGGAAGCCCAGTTTGGCACGGGCTGCCACGTAACTTTGTGCAATGGCACGTGCCAATGTACGGACACGTAAAATATAACGCTGACGTTCAGTCACGGAAATTGCGCCACGCGCATCCAGCAAGTTAAAGCTGTGTGATGCTTTAATCACCTGTTCATAGGCAGGCAATGGCAGTTCAGCTTCCATCAGGCGGGTTGCTTCAGCCTCGTAGAAGTCGAACAACTCGAACATCTTGTCGACTGGCGCATATTCAAAGTTGTAAGTTGATTGTTCAACTTCGTTTTGATGGAACACATCACCATAAGTCACAGTACCGAATTGACCTTTGGTCCAAACCAAGTCGTAAACCGAGTCTACACCTTGCAGGTACATCGCAAGACGTTCAAGACCGTAAGTGATTTCACCAGTCACAGGGTAGCATTCAACACCACCGACTTGCTGGAAGTAAGTGAACTGGGTCACTTCCATACCGTTCAGCCNNGGTCAGGGTATCAATACCAATCGCTTCTAATGAGTCGAGATAAAGCTGCTGGATATTGTCCGGGTTTGGCTTAAGCACCACCTGAAACTGATAGTAGTGTTGTAAACGGTTCGGGTTTTCACCATAACGGCCATCTTTCGGACGACGTGAAGGTTGTACGTAAGCCGCGTTCCAAGTTTCTGGCCCTAAAGCACGCAGGAAAGTTGCAGTGTGGAATGTCCCTGCACCCATTTCCATATCGTAAGGTTGTAACACCACACAACCTTGTTCAGCCCAGTAGTTTTGTAAGGCAAGAATTAAGCCTTGAAATGTATCAATATGCGATATGGCGCGACTCATGTAGCATCCATTAAAATTAGAGAAAAATTGGCTCTAAGTATAAGGATTTTGCAAAGGTGTGGCAAAGGTTTCAGGACAAGAAATCAGCTGTTTAAAAATGATTCACAGATTTATTGATAAATATAAGATATAAAATAAATACATCTTCAATCATCAACATTCTATAATTTGCACCTTGTTCCCTAAAACAATAAAAGGCGTGCCGTGTTTCATTCCCGACTTGAATGGCTGAATACCCTAAAACCCAATTTCAAAATACTTCCCCTTAAAGACCGTCTATTATGCGGTCTGGGTGCATTACTTGGACTGGCACTTTCATCTTTGCTTAGCTGGTGGGTGCTGGGGGATATCAATGCCTGGTATATTGCCCCAATGGGCGCATCTTCGGTATTGCTGTTCGT
>DKLL01000104.1:0-44280 GCA_002455755.1 Acinetobacter sp. UBA6641 | reverse complement strand
ATGTTGCTGCTGGTCATTGCGATTGTGTTTAACCGCTTGCTGGGAAAACAATATCCGCAAGTAGCCCAGATTAACCAGCGTTCTAAAGATCCGACGCCTACCCAGAAAGTGACCATTCAACCGCAGGATATTCAGGCAACGCTGGATCAGCAGACTGAGCTGCTGGATATTAGTGAATATGACCTGCAAAAAATCATTCTGGCAGCCCAGGAGAAAGCCAATGCGCGGGGTGTGAGCCAGTTTAAGTGTCAGGACATCATGACCAAAGATGTGATTAGCTTGAATGAAAATGACGATATCCATTCTGCGCTGGATAAATTCAAACACGTAAATTTGATGAGCCTGCCGGTGATTAATGCGCAGCAGCAACTGGTAGGTACCCTGGCTTTATATGAAGTGGTGGAATGGTTTAAGCGTGCAACGGATTTAAGAACCACATGGCAGCGCCAGGTAAAAGATATTATGGTTCGGCAGGTGGTTACAGTAAAACCGGAGCAACCGATTCACGACTTGGTGCCGTATTTTGTAGAGCGTTCATTTAATTATATTCCCGTGGTGGAAAAACAGAAAATGGTGGGCATTATTAGCCGTGCCGATATGATTGCGGCATTGAACCAGCAGCTGAATGTAGCGGCATAAAGCAAAAAAAGCTACGACTGATTGGGGTATAAGTCGTAGCATAAAACGAACTCAACTCATAGAGTTCAACGGGATGTTATCGATTTTGATCCGGATTTACCGTACGGATCGGGTTGTGATAGGCCGATGCCTGACCAAACATTGTATTTTGCTGTTTAGGAATCACCAGCCACAAAATTAAATAAACTAAAATCCCCGGGAATGCTGCACTCATGACAGACAAAAGAACGAAGATAATGCGGAGTAAAGTTGCATTCCAACCAAAACGTTCAGCAATACCGCCCATTACACCGGCAATCATGTTCTGGCGCTTAGAGCGATATAAACCAACATTGGCCATTTAGGTCTCCTTAATTAAAAATAACAAAGCAGTTAAAACAACTTGCTTATGATAAAAAAATGGAGATGCATGATTCTTTTTTAAAGGGTCAGGTCATAAAAAATAGTTAAGTTATGTAAATGTAAGTGCTTATTGCGATGCCGTGATTTAAAATGGGTTTTGGTTGAATAAGTTGATTTATATCAATAAAAATCAATAAAATATTCTCAAATGTATGAGGGTAACATGAAGGTCGGCTCTCCATGAATTATTTTGTGCATCGGTGAATATAGCTATGGATAGCCCAAGAAAATTTGACACTCAGGAGGGAACCGGTGTTTCAAAAAAAGGATGATTGCAGGTATATCTTTGTGCTGATTTGTGCAGCCTTGGTGGGTTGTACTCAACCCTTGGAAGACTCGGTCGCGCAACAAATCAAGAAAGAAACTCCAGCGAATACCGATGAACAGGCTAAAAGCCTGACTGAGGTTGCAGGACGGGCGACTGTTCCAGTGGAGCAGTCAGAGTCGGGGACTAAAAAAGCCGTTCCAGACAGTGCCGGGCCTTATATTGGGCGTTATCAAACTACCATCAGTTGCAATGATCCTTTTGTCAGATGTAAAGAGGGTACAGCGGACTATGTCATTAATTTGCTGAAGGACGGGACTGCCTATCGCAACCTCATTCATTCAGGACAAATCACGTTTGCTTCAAATTTATATCACCGTCAAGATCATTGGTCTTATGATCCTGTAAATCATCAGGTAATTTTACATCGTTCAAATGGCGTGGATTTTTTTTATCATATTGATAAAGATAAAAATTTGGTCATGGATTTGGACAAGATTGCGCATGCTTCTGAACGAAACCAGCAGTATTTTAATGAGGGTAATCCGCTACCACAACAGGCCTACCGTTTGCTTAAAGAGAAAGCCAGTTAAAAGGGGGGGTAAGTTTTTAATTCAAATAAGCTGATCATTCAAAGCATGAGAATACCCTATAAGGTAGGATATTTCTAAAGTTGGTATAAAGCGAATAATAAAGAAATCTGGTGGGTTGTGAGGGACTCGAACCCTCGACCAATAGATTAAGAGTCTACTGCTCTACCCATTGAGCTAACAACCCTGAATGAGGATTAGTGAACTTAAAGCATCGCTTTAAGGATTCACCCGAGTGCAAGAAAAAAATCTATGATTTTTAAAGGCGCATTAAAGCACCCTATGTTGCAAAATCGGTATAGCAAAATTTCGAGAATGGCGAATCAACCGGAACGGTATGGTCTGTCTTGGTCGGAATGTTGCAGGTTTCGTTTCTATTGTAGTACAGAAAGAAGCCTTGGGAAAGAATGGTGGGTCGTCCGCGATTCGAACGCGGGACCAACGGATTAAAAGTCCGCTGCTCTACCAGCTGAGCTAACGACCCATTCAGAAAGAGTGCTTTAAAAGCTAAAAAAGCTTCATGTCAGAAGCCTTTGAAAAGATGGTGGGTCGTCCGCGATTCGAACGCGGGACCAACGGATTAAAAGTCCGCTGCTCTACCAGCTGAGCTAACGACCCATCTCTAGATCAATCAAAATAAGTGGTGGGTCGTCCGCGATTCGAACGCGGGACCAACGGATTAAAAGTCCGCTGCTCTACCAGCTGAGCTAACGACCCTGAACCAACATTCAAGCTTTAGTTGAATGTGCAGTGCAAGAAAATAAAGGCTTTCTAAACACCACTTTGTTTTGATGGAGCGTATTGTAGCAAGATATCAAACGAGCGCAAGTAAAAATTAGCAAACTTGTTGATGTTTGATTATAAATACAACAAATTTGCTTAATCTTGTTAAAAAACACCTGTTCAGAAGTTAGAAACGGTATTTATAGGCTTGAATATTACTGAATATTTCCGCGGTTAAATCGCAATATTCGGTCGCATTCGGGAGTAAAACCAGCAAGCGTTCATCGGTCTTGTTAGGATCAAAAGCCTGTTCTTTGAGCTTGTTCTTCTGATATTTAAAAGTACCCGTAGTTTCGACTTGAGTCTGAACACGCAAAAATACCGGAACGGCATAAGCCGGCAAACATTTTTTAAACTCGGTTGCCATTTGGGTTAAATCTTGAGTGGTTAATTCAGCCCCATGATTCAGGGTGATGGCTGCCATGCCGGCACGGCCATTGGTATTGGGAATTTCAACACCATAAACGACGGCCTCAGCAATTTTTTCATATTCACTGACCACATTTTCCACTTCGGTGGTAGACACATTTTCGCCTTTCCAGCGGAACGTATCCCCCAGACGGTCTACAAACTGGACATGACGGAAACCAATATCGCGTACCAGATCGCCGGTATTGAAGAATGCATCTCCATGTTTAAACACATCTTTCATAATGACCGATTTATTCTTTTCTGGGTCGGTATAACCATCAAAAGGTGAACGACGGGTGATTTTACCTACCAGTAAGCCGATTTCACCTTTTTTGACTTTTTTACACCAGCCTTTGGCATCCTTCACCGGTTGATTGGTTTCTTTGTCAAATTCAATAATCGCATAAGGTGTAGGGGAGAAGCCGACGGTATTGTCAAAGTTAAACACGTTGCTGAAACCGACATTGCCTTCACTGGAGGCATATAACTCCAAAATTTCTTCTATGCCAAAGCGCCCCTTAAACTTGTCCCAGATATTGGGGCGCATGCCATTACCGATCATTTTTTTGACACGGTGGTCTTTTTCCAATTCAGATGATGGTGCATCTATCAGGTAACGACAGAGTTCGCCAACATAACCAATCGCGGAAGCATCAAATTTTTTGACATCTTGCCAGAAAGCAGAGGTTGAGTATTTACGACGTAAAGCAAAGGTTGCGCTGCTTGCAATCACTCCACACCAGCACACCACAATACCGGTGGCATGATACAGCGGCAGGGTACAGTACATAACGTCATCTGGTTTTAAATCCAGCACATGACCATAAGTGCCATAAGCCAAAGTCCAGCGACTATGGGTGAAAATAACCGCTTTAGGTAAACCGGTCGTGCCTGAGGTATAGATGTAAAATAGGCCATCTTTACCTTGAATCGTATGGNNATCAATTTTTTCCGCCAGATTCGACCAGCCTTGAGGCGCTTTGCCAGCATCTATTTGCGTGGCTTGATCGGCAAACCAGTGAAAACGGTCTGCTGCCAGTTCTAAATCCTGGCGAACTTCTTCAACAGCGTTACGGCATTCTTCACCGACAATGACGGCAAACGGTTTAACCAGATTGATGCTGTGAGTCAGAGCTTTACCAGTTTGTGAGGTATTGACTAAAGCCGAGGTGACACCAATTTTTGCCAGCGCGATAACAGTGGCAATCAGTTCCGGACGGTTTTCGACCATCACCGCAATCACATCGCCTTTTTGAGCACCAAGAGATAAATAAAAATGTCCAATCTGGTTGGCCCATTCATTCAGTTCCTGATAACTGAATTTTTGGTCTTCAAATAATAATGCCATGCCGTGAGGATTGCGTTTTACCGCTTTTTCAAAAGCAATCCCTAAGCCTGCAGGCGTATTGGAGGTGCGCAAATAGGCTTGTTTGAGACCACTCAATAAATGAGGGACTTTGCTTATAAATTTGGGTAATTTTGCCGCGACATCTGTAATACCAATAAGATCGCTCGGTGTAGTGTGATTCATATCAATCCTATTTATTTTTCGTAATCCAATACAGTCTATTTGTTCGCAATACGCTTGCTGTCATTTCTACATACGTCTTTTAATCGTTTCAATCTAGTGCAATCAACCTAATCCGACAAAAATAACAAAAAAAACCTAGTCACCGGAATGACTAGGTTTTTTTATTTCGCTGCACTAGAGCTAATTAGAGAACTAATTATGACTCATTTGCAGGCGTTGCTTTCTTCGGTGGACGACCGCGAGGACGACGAGGGCGGACAGGTTTGTCTGCTTCTTCCCCTTCGGTGTTCTCAGCTTCTGTTTTTGGCTCGACCTGAGTTTGTGTGTCCTGAGCAGTTTCTTCTGCCAATTCAGCTGGTGCAGCTTCGGCAGCCTGTTCAGTGTCTACTGTGGCGGTTTCTGTTTCTACCACAGGTTCCACGACCGCTTCAGTGACNNTTCGACCGCTTCGGCTGTTACCGTCTCTACTTCTGCTGGTGCAGTAGCTTCAGCTGGAGCAGTTTCAGGTTCGCTATGTGCCTGCTTCGCTTGCTCTAAAGCTTGTTCTGCAGCCTGCTTGGCTAAGCGGCGACGTTCACGTGGATCATTTGCCACACGCTTGTCAGATACTGCTTTTGGCGGAGTTAAGTCAAGCACAGGAGCAGGTTCTGCTTCAGGTGCTGCTTTGGTTACCGCTACATCACGAGTCACCGGCTGTGCTGGTACTTCAGTTTCAGTTGCCTGAGTAGAAAGTGTTGCAGCATATTGCTCGGTAAATTTCACCAAGGCACGGTTGAAAGTTGGAATTAAACCAAACTGTTCAATCAGTACTGAACAATCTTCACCATACACATGGCGAATAAGACTGATCACAGTGTATTGACCCAAAGTTGGAACCTGAGAAGGGCTTAACTTCGGTGCCTGAGCTTGTTTTGCCTGAGCTTCACGTTTTTGGCGACGACGCATACGCGGATCGTTACTGGCACGCTTTTCTGCAGGACGTGGCTTTTGCGGTTCCTGAGTTTCAGTGGTAGCAGCAGGCTTTTCTTCCTGTGTTACTACTGGCTTCTCGGTTACCGGCGCTTGAGCTTCAGCCTTTACTGGAGCAGCTTGAGAAGTTTTTGTTGCGGCCACAGCAGGTGCGGAATTTAATGCAACAATTTCACTTTTCGCCTGATCGACATTGATCACCAATGCTGTTGGAAGAACATCCTGACGAGGTGTATCAACCACTTCGACTTTAGGTTGCTGTTCATTCACCACCGCAGCAGGTGCAGTTTGTTGTGCCGGCTGTTCGTTCAAGACGCTTTGATCGCGGTGGCGATTTGGACGTTCCGGACGTTGCTGGTTGCGACGGTCACGGCGTGGCACAGCATTTTGATCGGTTTGCTGATCAGCATGTTGTTGTTCAGCGTGTTGACGACGAGAAGGGCGCTTGTTTTCACGTGAATCCTGACGCTGTTCCGGACGTTGCTCTTGACGCTGCTCATGACGAGAAACCTGAACAGTTTCTTCATGCACTTGATTTTGCTGATTGTCGTGCTGAACTTGTTCACGTTGCTCTCTAGGCTTGTTACGCTTTTTATTGTGACGTTGCGCTTTTTCTTCTTTATCAGAATATTTATCGGCAACTTCATGCTGTTCCTGTTTATTGCTTACAGGAGCATTTGGCGTTAAGTAAGCATTGCTGCTGGTTGCAACTGGTGCAGGAGTCGGGGCAGCTGTTACCACCTGACCGAATTGACCGCGACTCACGGCACCTGCATTAACCAGTTGCTCAATGGCAGCAGCAGCATTATTTGCAGTGCGTGCCTGATCAACGGTTGCTGCCTGTTTTTGTACAAACAGGTTTTCTAACCAGGCACATGGGCTTGCTGAAGCTTGAGCAACAGGCGTAACTTGAGCGGCTTGTTGTTGCTGTGGTTCTTGAGCCGCTTGTTGTGGACGACGCTGCTGCTTGTTGTTTTGGTTTTTGCCTTGTTGCTGAGCAGGGGCCTGCTCTGCAGCTTGAGCTTGCGGTCCATCTTCCAAATGCCATTCAGAAGATTCATAACCCAGCTCTTTTTCACTTGAACGTGTTGCTTCAGTGCGTTCATAGCTGGTTGGCGCAAAGCCTTCAGCATTATACGTAATTTCATAATGCGGTGTTTCCAGGTGCGGGTGAGGCAACACAGTGACACGTACATTTGAGGTTTGTTCTAAATACACCAAGGTGTGACGTTTTTCATTCAATAAGAATGCTGCAATTTCAACCGGAACTTCGACTTGAACTTCACCATGACGTTCACGCAAGGCAATCTCTTCTACTTTACGCATAATCGAAAGTGATAAAGAACGTAAGTCACGGACCATGCCGGTACCATGACAGCGTGGGCAAACGTAACCGGTGGCTTCTTCCAAAGATGGACGTAAGCGTTGACGGCTCATTTCCATCAAGCCGAAACGTGACAATTGACCGAACTGGATACGGGCACGGTCACTTTGGGTTGCTTCACGCAGTTTCGCTTCAACCATGCGCTGGTTGCGGTCTTTGGTCATGTCGATAAAGTCGATCACGACTAAACCGCCAATATCACGTAAACGCAGTTGTCGTGCAATTTCTTCGGCTGCTTCTAAATTGGTATTTAAAGCCGTGTCTTCAACGTCGTGACCACGAGTTGATTTTGCCGAGTTAATATCGATGGATACCAAAGCTTCAGTCTGGTCAATCACGATTGAACCGCCAGAAGGAAGTTTTACTTCACGTTCATAAGCTGTCTGAATCTGGCTTTCAATACCGAAGTGAGCAAATAAAGGCTCATTTAAAGTATAGGTTTTGAGCTTGTCGATTTGACGTGGCATGACTGCTTTTACGAAGTTATAGGCTTCGTTATAGGCTTGTTCTGAATCAATCAGGATTTCTGCAACATCATCACGTAAATAGTCACGAATTGCGCGTGTTACCACGCCGGCTTCCTGGTGGACCAGCATTGGTGATGGACCGGAACTTGCCGTGTTTTGGATTTGCGCCCAAAGATCCATCAAGTGCTGCAAGTCAAGCTGTAATTCTTCTTGAGAGCGGCCAATACCTGCGGTACGTACAATCACGCTCATGCCACGAGGAATATTCAGTGAGGCCAACATTTCTTTCAGTTCTTCACGCACTGAACCGGAAATCTGGCGGCTGATACCACCACCTTTCGGGTTGTTTGGCATTAATACCAGGTAACGGCCAGCTAAAGAGATGAAAGTCGAAAGGGCAGCACCTTTATTGCCACGCTCTTCTTTTTCCACTTGGACTAAAAGTTCGGTACCTTCAGTGATCAATTCACGGATATTTGAAGTTTGGCGAGGATCGGCTTTGTAATACGAGTTGGCGATTTCACGCATAGACAGGAAGCCCTGACGGCCTGCACCATACTCTACAAAAACAGCTTCTAAAGAAGGTTCAACGCGAGTCACGTGACCTTTATAGATATTGGATTTTTTTTGTTCACGGGTACGATTTTCCAGATCGAAATCGTAAAGACGCTGACCAGTGACAAGTGCAACGCGAATCTCTTCGGCATGTGTTGCATTAATCAACATACGTTTCATGGGTGTAACACCTAATAGTGATACACACCAAAACATCGCTATACACGTAGCGAACATCACACATTACGGATCAACACCCAGATCTCAAAATGACGCAATTGTGGTCTGAGCTTTTTTTACCGGCCTTTTTTTGGGCTTCGGTTTTTGATTCACGTATTGAAGATGGCAATACGGCTTCAATCTTATAAACGATTAAAGTCACCTGAACGATTCACTGGCGGACTAACGGTGCATTAGATGTGAGTAACTTTCACTGTCACGTAGCTTGAAGACCGTCCCTTCATTAATTCATGATCGGGCGTCTTGATACGGAATTATCATCGTATCGTTGCTTTATGTGCAGATCCAATGCATCAACGTTATAGCCTGAATACAGCTTCAGGGTGCGACTAATCTGATGTGTATCAGTTTACGTTTAAAAACCAACTAAGTTGGCGACATATTTTTTAGAACAAACTGATTTATGTACGAAGTACAATTAAACGCAACAGTTTGCTTTTTTGCCGATATAATAAGCCTTCGGCGTCGGCATATTCTTTAGGGACCTTTCCGTATTTAATGTGAATGGTGAAATTTAATCTTGAGTTTCAAAAAAAGATTGAAGTCATTAAATTTTTTCACACTAACGGTGGTATCCGTGCGCTGACTATATCAAACCTTGCATCATCTGCCTATGGGCTAAGCTTATCTTTCTTGTGTAAAGCATAGCCTAAGTGATCAGTTTTTAATCAATTTTAGTATTTTTTTGGGTCATCGTAACTGTATGAATTCTACGCAAGAATGGCAAAGTGTCACTTGGTTTGAAGTGGACGAGCATCAATTGGGTCAACGGATCGACAATTTTTTATTTTCCAGACTTAAGGGTGTGCCGAAAAGTCGGATTTATCGTTTAATCCGTGAAGGCCAGGTTCGGGTCAATAAAAAGCGTATTAAAGCGGAAACCAAACTGAATATTGGTGACCAGATTCGCGTCGCACCAATTCGCTATGAAGCTAAGGATGAAACGGCGGCACCGGTATCGGACAAGGTTGCACAAAGCCTGCTCAGCCGCGTCGTATACGAAGATGAAGGCCTNNAGCCGTGTCGTGTATGAAGATGAAGGCCTGATGGTGGTGAATAAACCTTCAGGAATTGCTGTGCATGGCGGCAGCGGTGTGGCTTATGGTCTGATTGAAGGACTTCGTGCGGCCACCGGCAAAAAATATCTGGAACTGATTCACCGTATTGACCGTGACACTTCGGGTCTGGTGATGATCAGCAAAAAGCGCAGTACTTTAAAAACACTTCAAGATTTATTGCGTGAACACAAAATTAAAAAGACCTATGCCGCGATTGTCAAAGGGCAGGTGAGCCTGGATAAACAGCTGATTGATGCACCTTTGCATCGCTATGAGTTGGCCAATGGCGAGCGTCGGGTTCGTGTGTCTAAAGAAGGCAAAGACAGTAAAACCCAGTGGAATGTAGCGGAGCGTTTCATGCATGCCACTCTGGTGTATGCATCCCCGCTTTCCGGTCGTACCCATCAGATTCGGGTGCATGGTTTAAGTATTGGTCATCCTTTAGTTGGCGATGAAAAATATGGCCATGAAACCGAATATAACGGACCAAAGCCGCGGCGTTTGTGTCTGCATGCGATGCGTCTGGAAATTCCGGGTTATCCAACCATTGAAGCGCCTTTGCCTGAAGATATGCAGAGTCTGGTGGCACAGCTTAGAGCGCAGAAAAAAGATTAATAAAAAATCCACCCTAACCCTCCTTTATGAAAGGAGAGAATTTTCTCTTTCTTTAGAAAAAAGAGGTTTAGATGGATGACCTCTCCCTAGCCTTCTCCTGGAAGGAGAGGCAACGCTCTTTAATAAATTTCGTTATGAATTAAATAGAGTGAATATATCTCAAAACATGAGGTTCACTCCTTAATTTATTTCACAAAGAAATCACCCTCTCCTTTTAGGAGAGGGCCGGGGTGAGGTTAAAAAGAAAAATCCCTTTGTTGATCTGAGAGCACATCCTGAACACGCTTTAAGTATTGCTTTAAAGCAAAGTGCAAGCCAGATCAACGGCGATATCCATGTCGCCTTCATGTGGCAAATTACCTGCTATAAATTATTATTGTTGAGAAGGAAAAGGTTTAGTTTATTTGCTGAGCTTTGCCTCTCCCTTGTGCCGCAGCGCTGCTCATCTCCTATAAGGAGAGGAAATATTTTGTTAATTCAAAATTATATGTATTCGAAATAAAGCTCTTTTTGAGAAAATAAGAGTGAAGCAGATTGAAAAACTCAATCAAACTTTGGAACTTAAATATGCAAAAACCTGTAGAACTGATTATTTTTGACTGGGATGGAACCTTATTTGATTCAGTCGGTCAGATTGTTGCGAGCCTACAGTTTGCGGCACAGCAGTTTGAGCAGCCGCTGACAGAAGCTGCTGCAAAAAGCATTATTGGTCTGGGTTTGCCGGAAGTTGCTCAAGTCTTGTTTCCTGAAGTACCTGAATTGCATACAGAAATCTTGCAATGCTACGCCACTCACTATGTGGAAAATTCCAAAGGGGATGCCTGGTTTGAAGGGGTTTCGGCGATGTTGCAGGAGTTAAAGGCACAAGAGGTGAAACTGGCGGTGGCGACAGGAAAAAGCCGTAAAGGTTTAGACCGCGTGCTTCATCAAACGGCGAGTCATGAATTGTTTGATGTCACCCGAGCAGCCAGTGAAACAAAATCCAAACCTGACCCGCTGATGCTGGTTGAAATTTTACAAGTCACTGGTGTTGCTGCGGAAAATGCCATTATGGTGGGCGATACCTCTTATGATCTCGAAATGGCGCAAAATATTGCCATGCCGCGTATAGGGGTAAGTTATGGCGTGCATACACCTGAAGTGCTTGCCCGTTATAATCCGCTGGCANNCGTATAGGGGTGAGTTATGGCGTGCATACTCCAGAAGTCCTTGCCCGCTATCATCCACTGGCTATTGCTGGGGACGTTGCCGATTTGCATCAGCTTTTATTAAACCAGGTGAACTTAAAACAGGCGGTTTAATTATTGAGATATATAAAAGGATGGTCTTAAATCATCCTTTTTTTCTTTATTGGATTCTAAATTTTTGTAGTTCGGGTTTGTGATTGCCCCAACCCGTCCAGTAATTGGTGACGGTAACGGTTTTGTTTTGAATACTCATGATTTTATAAATTTCATTGCGTGGCGGTGAAATTTCATTGGGACGAATGACTTCAGTCATGACAAAAATTTCTGGTGCAATCCAAGTTATACGCCAGGCATCTTTATTATAGTAGCCGTGGCTGCAGTCCATTTCATTTTGCCATGCTGCAGCAGTCGCCTGAGCATTAAATTTTAAGCCTGCACATTCAGCTCCCGCTAAAACAAGATATTTGCCTTTTAGTGACTGCTGATAATTCTGTGCGAAAGTTGAGCAGGAAAGGATGCTCAGTAAAATTGTACTGAAAATGGTTTTATGGTTCATAAAGTAGCTGTAGTTTTTTGATTTTAAAAAATATAAATAACATTTTTAGGTCTGCTGAAATAGGGTTTTTGTACTCAAAATAAGCATTCAATCTAGTCTTTTAGTCGTAGATCGATACTTATTTTATGAATCTGGTAATTTACCTCGCAGCAAATGCCAGAAAGCATTTTTTAATATTTTGTTCATATGTCTGTTTTTTAAAAATAATNNTACAACAAATGGGTTGTATTAAAAGCAGGCAATTCATCTAGTCTTTTAGTCGTAGATGGATACTTAATTTATCAATCTGACAATTTCTGCTTAAGCCCATATAGAAAATTATTTTTATATTTAGTTCATATACTTGTTTTTGAAAAATAAAACCAAGCTAATTTATAGGAATTAGCTATTGTCATAAATAAAATAAGTATTGGCATAAAAACCGCAATTTTCCGATTCTAAAACAGTTTATACATATACGCGTTTGCCTAGATGGCAGCAGCCATTTGCTGATGGCTTTGATCAGTGCACAGATTTTTTCTTGTTGTTCATCGCATTTCCATCGCTCACGGTATAAGTCCAATTTTTGCAGTTTAAGGAAACATTGATGTCGAATTCTGCTGTTGTTGAATCAGTTGCGCAAGCATTACGTGACGCTGAATTATCAAAAACTGCGATTGCACCTGTCCGCCCGCAACTTGGTGGCGAAAGTGCTGACGTAGATATCGCATACGCCGTTCAGGAAGTAAATACAGAGCGTGCATTATCTGAAGGCCGCCGTTTAACCGGCCGTAAAATCGGTTTAACCTCTAAAGTTGTGCAAGCGCAGCTTGGCGTNNAAAGATTTAACCCAAGAAAAACACACTTATGCAGACATTATCAGTGCAACTGAATATGCACTGCCTGCTGTAGAAGTGGTGGATAGTCGTATCGAAAACTGGAAAATCAGCCTGATTGATACGGTTGCGGATAATGCTTGTTCTGCAGCTTATGTTTTGGGTTCACGTCCGGTAAAACTGGAAAACCTTGACCTTGTAAATTGCAAAATGACCATGAAACGCGGTGAAGAAATCGTGTCTCAAGGCGTGGGTAAAGCATGTCTGTCAAACCCATTAAACGCTGCTGTTTGGCTGGCGGATGAAATGGTGCGCCGCGGCCGTCCTTTGCTTGCTGGCGACATTATTTTAACTGGTGCTTTAGGTCCAATGGTTGTTGCTCACCCAGGTGATGAATTCGTGGTTGAAATTGAAGGTTTTGGCTCTGTAACAGCTGCTTTTGCTGCTGAATAAGACCCAGCCTGATCAGAATTTTTAGAGAGTACGTTAATGAAAAAGATTAAATGTGCAATGATTGGTCCAGGGAACATTGGTACTGATTTGCTTTACAAACTTCAACGCAGCGAATGGTTGGAACCAGTATGGATGGTGGGTATTGACCCAACTTCTGAAGGTTTGGCTCGCGCTGCAAAAATGGGTTTGAAAACCACAAGCGACGGTGTAGAGGGTTTACTTCCTCACGTGATTGCAGATGACATCAAAATTGCATTTGATGCGACCTCAGCTTATGTGCATGCTGAAAACAGCCGTAAGCTAAACGAACTTGGCGTGTTAATGATTGACTTAACACCTGCAGCGATTGGCCCGTTCTGCGTGCCGCCAGTAAACCTTGAGGCTTTGCTTGAAGCGGGTGAGTTACCAAACGTGAACATGGTAACGTGTGGCGGTCAGGCAACCATTCCTATGGTGGCAGCAATTTCACGCGTTCAGCCGGTTGAATATGGCGAAATTATTGCAACTGTATCAACAAAATCTGTAGGTCCAGGTACACGTAAAAACATTGATGAGTTTACCCGTACCACTGCTGGCGCAATTGAGAAAGTGGGCGGTGCGAAACAAGGTAAAGCGATTATCATCATTAACCCGGCTGAGCCGCCATTAATGATGCGTGATACAGTGCATTGTATGGTAGAAGGTGAGCCGGATCAGGCAGCGATTACAGAATCCGTGCATGCGATGATCAAGGAAGTGCAAAAATACGTACCGGGTTACAAGCTGGTAAACGGTCCGGTTTTTGATGGCAACCGCGTTTCAATCTTCCTGGAAGTAGAAGGTCTGGGTGACTTCCTGCCGAAATATGCAGGTAATCTTGACATTATGACTGCAGCAGCTGCACGTACTGCAGAAATGTTCGCAGAACGCGTTCTTTCAAATTCAACCGCTGAAGCATAAGGAGCATTCACATGTCTAAGGTTATTATTCACGATATGACTTTACGTGATGGTATGCATCCAATGCGCCATCAAACTTCAATCGAGCAAATGATTGCAATTTCAACTGCGCTCGATGAGGCAGGCGTTCCTTTAATCGAAGTCACCCACGGTGACGGTCTGGGCGGCAACTCGGTAAACTATGGTTTTGCTGCAGCGACTGACGAAGAATATCTTAAAGCAGTGATTCCAAACCTGAAACAGGCGAAAGTGTCTGCACTTTTACTGCCGGGTATCGGTACGGTTGATCACCTGCATATGGCGCATGATGTAGGGGTTTCTACCATTCGTGTTGCAACGCATTCAACAGAAGCTGATGTTTCTGAACAGCACATTACTGCTGCGCGTAAACTCGGCATGGACACTGTGGGCTTCCTGATGATGGCACACATGGCTTCTCCAGAAAAACTGCTGGAAGAAGCGCAAAAAATGGTGTCTTACGGTGCAAACTGTATTTACGTGACTGACTCGGCAGGCTATATGTTGCCTCAAGATGTGACTGACCGTGTTGGCATTTTACGTGCCAACCTGGGGTCAGACATCGAGCTTGGCTTCCATGGCCACCACAACCTGGGTATGGGTGTTGCGAACTCTGTTGCAGCGGTTGAGGCTGGCGCGATCCGTGTTGACTTGGCATCTGCGGGCTTAGGCGCAGGCGCAGGCAATACGCCGCTTGAATTGTTCGTTGCTGTGGCAAACCGTATGGGTATGGACACGGGCGTGGACTTGTTCAAAGTTCAGGACGTTGCAGAAGAACTGGTTGTTCCAATGATGCATCAGCCAATCCGTGCAGACCGTGATGCTGCGACACTAGGCTATGCAGGTGTTTATTCTTCATTCCTGTTGTTCGCGAAACGCGCAGAAGCAAAATATGGCGTATCTGCGCGTGAAATCCTGATGGAGCTTGGTCGCCGTGGTACAGTTGGCGGTCAGGAAGACATGATTGAAGACTTGGCATTGACCATGTCTAAAGCCAATGCTTAATTTATTTTAAGTCAAAGCGAAAAAGAGCGTCCGAAAGGGCGCTTTTTTTATGGCTTGAGCTTGATTTTACACGTGAGTTTATAGATAAAAAATATCATATCATAGGATGATTATATTAATATAATCAATTATTTAAGTTAATTTGGCTCTGGGTTAAACTTAAAAGCGATTAATCAGTTTTTTTTGCGGTCAAAAAGCCTAAATTGTTTGAAAATAAACACTGAAATAAAGGTTTAACAATAATGAAATGAAAGGAAGATAAAATGACTTATTGTTTAAAGTTCTTAACGTGAGCTTGATCTTCAGAATAAAAACCAGCAGAAATAGCCATAAAGGCAATAAATCTTAATAGTCTGGTCGGATTTCGTTTTTTGTGATTGTTTAGCATGATGGCGCCATAGCTTAATTTGATTACTAGGGAATTCAGCCATGCGTCGTCAAAACTTATGGATAGCAATGCTTGCTGCGACAGCAACTTTAGGAACAACTGCATCGAATGCAGATTTTGTTGACGACAGTAATGTCCAATTAAAATTTAAAAACTTTTATTTAGACCGTGAATATAATCAAGATACCGCTGGGGTTTATAACCCGGGTTATGGCAACTGGACTCAAGCAGTCACTTTAGATGCTAAATCGGGTTATCACGATATTGGTGCAGGCATTCAAGTGGGGGCTGATTTATTAGCACAATATGCGATTGGTCTGAAATCACGTGGTAATGTGAATGACATTCATATGCCATACAATGAAAATGAGAAGAAAACTGAACGTGATAATGCTAAGTTGGGTGCTACTTTAAAAGTTAAAGTTTCTGAAACTGAATTAAAAGTAGGTGATTTACAGCCAATGTCACCTGTGGTGTTCTTTGATTCATCGCGCCAATTATTAACCACTTATAGCGGTGCTTGGCTGGAATCTAAAGAGCTTAAAGATACGAAGCTGACCTTGGCTTATATTGATGGCATCAATGCACGTTATGACAATCAATATCAAGATTTGACCTTGTTCCCGCAAAATGATTTTGCTAAAGCAAAAGCGGCGAATAAATCTACTGATGATGGCATGTACATTGTTGGTGTAGATCATCAATTTACACCAAAATTAGGGGGTAGCTACTGGTATGCAGATGTCACCAACATCTATCAACAGCATTATGTCGCTGCGAACTACAAAACGACTCTGGCTGAAAAAACCAAACTAGATACCCATGTTCGTTATTTTGACAACAGTGAATCTGGCGACAAACTATATGGCAAGATTGACAGCCAAGCCGTTTCTGCAGGTGCTAAAGTAAATCACGGTATGCACACTGTTCAGTTGGGTTATCAACAAATGTTTGGCGACTTTGGTGATGTGGCACTGTTCCCTACATTGGGCGGTTGGGTACCACAACCATTCCTAGACAACTGGTCTGTTGCAAGCTTCATTTGGAAAGATGAGCGTTCATGGAGTTTAGGTTATACCTATAATTTTGCTGAAGCGGGTGTTCCAGGTCTAACTGCGACAGTACGTCACTTCCGTGGCGACAATATTGACCTGGGTGCAGGCAAGAAGGAAGGCAAAGAAAACGAAAATAACGTAATCGTAAACTATGTTGTGCCTGAAGGTAAGTTAAAAGGCTTAGGCTTCAACTACATGTTCATCGATACCAACTATAACTTCGGTAATGACCTTCAAGAACACCGAGTAGCAACGACTTATACTTATAAGTTCTAATTTGGCGGTGTAATCGAAAAAAGCGACTTGTCTCAAGTCGCTTTTTTTATGTACAGAGCTTATTTTGTTGCTGAATACCTTGAAAAAATTAGGGCTTTAAATTTAAATAAAATTTTTAAAAACAAATATTTAAATTATCGTTTTTTTATAGTATTTGATCGTAAATTTGTATCAGTTTGAGCGGTTTGAACAGGTAAGATAAGGCTGTAAAAAAGTAAATTTCACTGAGTCAACTTGACGTTAAATTCTGAATAGAGATGGAAACGCAAGCTAAAGACTGTACGAGGAGTATGTATGAGCACTGTTCAAATCCCTGAATATACAACAGATCCATTCTTTGGCTTAGAAGACAAATGGATTGAAACAGCAGAAGGTGAGTTGACTCACTATCACGAAGTAGGTGAAGGTACACCAATTCTGTTCTTGCATGGTTCAGGTACCGGTGTATCTGCTGCGGCTAACTGGTGGTTAAACCTGCCACAAATTGGGGAGCAGGCNNGGTATCCGTGCCTGGGTAGACCATGCGGTGCGTACTTTAGATGCGCTGGGCATTGAAAAAACCTGGCTGGTGGGTAACTCTTTAGGTGGCTGGTTGGCATTCCAGTTGGCGCTGGATTATCCAGAGCGTGTATTAGGTATTGTGTCTATGGGTACTGGCGGTGCAAAACAGACTGCTGCACTGAAAGCGCATGCCAACCCGGTATTGACTGAGGAAGGCATCAAGAAAACGCTTTCCATGTTTGTAGTAAACAAAGACCTGATTACTGATGAACTGGTTAAAGTGCGTTTTGCTTCTGCTGCAAATGACTATGCATCGAACCGCTTGATGGATGTAGTGGGCGCGCGTGACCGTGACCGTTTCGAATTCCCGCTTGATTTCGAAAAAATGAAAGATATCACTGTACCGGTACTTTTAATCCATGGTACTCAAGATGTGGTGATTCCTGTATCTCGTACCTGGGATATCCTGAATATCGTACCGAATGCTGATGCACACCTTTTCAGCCAATGTGGCCACTGGTCTCAAGTGGAAAAAGCGGATGAGTTCAATACTGTCATTAAAAACTATTTAACCGCTCGTGGCGTTTAATTTCGCTGTCTAGCAAATCAAAAGGGTGACTTCGGTCATCCTTTTTTGTTGCTGCTCAAGGACTGATAAAGTTCGCTGCGACATTGATGGTGATGGCTAGAATGGTGGTATTAAAGCCGTAAGCCAGAAGCAGGTGCAAAGTGTTTAATACCCACATTGCGGAATGGGTAATGGAAACATCGGCAGTTTGCGCGGAAGTCCCCACGATATAACTAAAATACAAAAAGTCGGGATAAGTCGGTTTAGGGGTTTTGGGAAAATCCAGCCCACCTTCATTATGCCTCTCTAATGCCAGATAGAAGTCATGCGCATAATGAATCGCGAAAATGGTATGCATCAGAAACCAGGCAGAGGTAATGGTCACCATGGATAAGATTAAATGGCCGGTGCGAATCACAGTATTGCTAGGCAAATTATTTACTTCAATAATAAGCGCAATAAAACAGATAATTAAATTCAGGATAACCAGAAAAAGAATTAGCCATTTACTGGCATCTTGCTGTTTTGCACGTTGCAGGATATGGGCATGGTCAATGTGCCAGAGTTTTTTCAAGGTAAAAAATAAATAACTATAGATGGTAAGATTCCAGCTCATTAACACACAGGTCGACCATTGCCATGCGGTCATAAACTGAAAACCGAGATAAAGCACAGCAATAAAGGGAAAGGTCAGAAAGAAATAAAGATGGTGCTGAATTCCTGTTTTTATACGCAATAGTAGATGCATAATAATCAAGCCTTTATCGTTGTTCTTGTTTTTTAAGATTTTACTAAGCTGGCAAAAAGTTTATTAGACTTAAGTTGTAATTTTAGCTAATCAAATATTGGTTATAAATAGTAAAAGGAAAAGTTATGAGTTATTTCCTATCAAGACTGCTGCAATGATATGAAAAAAGAGTAAGACTTAAGTCTAAGCTGGGTTAAAAATACACAAATTGAAATAAAAAAAAGCCCCATTATTTATTAGCAAAATAATGGTGGCTTCAATTCAGTGCAAAAGTGTAAAAAAGTTTTTTAACTGCGGTTAATGTTTAGATAAAACACATGAGTCAGCAATTCAATAAATTTCTTCACAGCGACCGAACTGCTGTTTTTATGGTAGCTCACATACAGGTCAAGGTAAGGCAGTTCCACATCCAAGGCACGAATCACGGTATTGTTCATGGTCAGCGGGGCGACATAACCCGGTAGAATGGTACAACCTAGGCCTATCCCTACAGAGTTGATGTTAAACAGGATATTATCGGCTTTTTGCACAATATTAAATTCAATGCCATTAGCATGGGCAAAATCCATAATGGCATTATGCAACGTTAAAGAGTGTTCCGCAGCGGGAATAATAAAATCGATGCCATTCAACTCTTTAACTGGAATGCGTTCATATTTAGCCAGCGGATGATTTTTTGGCAAAATAAAGATCAATGGCTCGCGCAGTACAAATAAACTTTCAATTTCATCACTATTGAGATTGTGCCGGGTAAAGGTGACATCCAGTTCCCCCTTTTTCAGCAACCTCATTTGTTCATTGTTGTTTAAGCTAAGCAAATCAATTTTTAAATCAGGGTTTTGTACGCGTAAATTCGGCAGGACATAAGGGAAAATTTTCATTTCCGCAACCGGCACGAAACCGATCCGCAGCATTTGCTGTTTGGCCTGGGACACCTGGCGCGCCATGGCAATGGCTTTATCTGCCTGTGCCAGGGTTAGGCGGGCTTGTTCAAGAAATACGGCACCTTCTTCAGTCAGCTCAACCTTGCGTTTGGTACGGTAAAGCAGTTTTACCCCCACATCTTCTTCCAGGTCTTTAATTTGCTGGCTTAAAGAGGGCTGAGCAGTATAAAGCTTTAGGGCAGCCTTACTGAAGTTAAGTTCTTCTGCAACGGTGATAAAATAGCGTAGATGTCGTAATTCCATATAACTAGTCCAAAAGAGTAATCCAAAAAATGTCTTACTATATTTTTGTAGCAGTATAATCTATAAACAACTATTAGGTGAAGATTATTCTGCCATTTAAAAAATAAATGATCCTGCATTTTTTATTAGTGTTTAAATATATAAAGTACCGTTTTGAATAATTCATAAAATATCTTAATTGAAACAAAAAAAATATTTCACCAAAACAGGCTAAAAATCCATTATCGCTGAAAAGTTGAGTCTATTACTTTGTGCCATAACTGGTCACAGGAGAGCTTTTCATGAGTGGAAAAATTGATGTGCGCGAAATCGACGCTTTAGTCGATGCACAAAATGGACGTATCACGCCATCTATCTATACAGATCCTGACATTTACGAATTAGAACTTGAACGTGTCTTCGGTCGTACATGGTTATTCCTTTGCCATGAAAGCCAAATTCCTAAGGCTGGCGATTTCTTCAATACCTACATGGGTGAAGATCCAATCATCGTGGCACGCCAAAAAGATGGCTCTATCAAAGCATTCTTAAACCAATGCCGTCACCGTTCTATGCGCGTAAGCTTCGCAGACTGTGGTAACACACGTGCGTTCACTTGCCCATACCACGGCTGGTCATACGGTATTGACGGTTCTCTAAAAGACATTCCGCTTGAAGATCGTGCTTACCCACATGGTGCATGTAAAGAGCAATGGGGTCTGGTAGAAGTTAACCGTGTTAAATCATACAAAGGCTTGATCTTCGGATGCTGGGATGAAACAACTCCTGATTTAGAAGAATACATGGGCGATATCGCTTGGTACCTGGACGGCGTTGTAGATCGTCGTGAAGGCGGTACTGTGATCGTGGGTGGTGTACACAAATGGGAAATCGAGTGTAACTGGAAATTTGCTGCTGAACAGTTCGCATCTGACCAATACCACGCGTTGTTCTCTCACGCATCTGCAATTCAGGTGCTGGGTGCGAAACCAGACGACGAATCATCTAAGAAATTAGGTACTGCACAAACTGCTCGTCCAGTTTGGGAAACTGCCAAAGACGCGATCCAATACGGTTCACGTGGCCACGGTTCAGGCTTCTTCTTCACAGAGAAACCAGACGCAAACGTATGGGTTGACGGTGAAGTTGCAAACTACTTCCGCGAAACTTACGAAGAAGTGAAAGAACGCCTAGGTGAAACTCGTGCACTGCGTCTTGCAGGTCACAACACCATGTTCCCAACTTTGTCTTGGTTGAACGGTACTGCAACACTTCGCGTATGGCACCCACGTGGTCCCAACAAAACTGAAGTTTGGGCATTCTGTATTGCCGATGCTGAAGCGTCTCAAGAAGTGAAAGAAGCGTTTGAACGTTCTGCAACGCGTGCCTTTGGTCCTGCCGGTTTCCTTGAGCAAGATGACTCTGAAAACTGGATCGAAATCCAAAAAGTACTTCGTGGTTATAAAGCGCGTAACAATCCACTGATTATGGAAATGGGTAAAGGCAACGNNGAGAAGGAGCTTATGAAATGAGTCAGATCAGTTTAGAACTTCAACATCAAATTAGTCAGTTCCTCTATCGTGAAGCAAAGCTGCTTGACGACTGGAAATTCCGCGATTGGTTAGACGTATTGGCAGAAGATATTTCTTATACCTTGCGTACCACACCGAACGCTCAAACTCGTGACCGTCGTCGTTCTATCGAGCCACCAACAACTTGGGTATTTAACGATACCAAAGACCTGCTGGAACGCCGTGTTGCCCGTCTTGAGACAGGTATGGCATGGGCTGAAGAACCTCCTTCACGTACCACTCACATGGTGTCTAACATCATCGTTGAGGCAACGGAAGTTGAAGGTGAATACGACGTTTACGTAACGTACTTGTTGTACCGTACACAGAAAGAGAAAGATGTCACCATCTACTGTGGCAAGCGTCACGACAAGATCCGCAAAGTCGATACTGCTCAAGGTTTCCAGATCTTCAACCGTAAGATTACCCTTGATCAGGTGACTTATAACTCACATAACCTGAGTGTGTTCTTCTAATGAATAAGATTTTTGTTTGCCAAGTTGACGAATTAGACGAAGGCGAAGCGTTGAAAGTAGATTGCGGCGTAAACGGTATCGAAGCGCTTGCAGTCTTCAACAATGGCGGTGAGTTCTTCGCAATGAACGACCGTTGTTCACATGGTAACGCTTCTATGTCGGAAGGTTATCTTGAAGATGACGGTACTGTAGAGTGCCCGCTTCATTCAGCACGTTTCTGTTTGAAAACTGGTCAAGCATTATGTTTACCAGCAACTGATCCGATCCAGACTTTCCCGGTGATTGTTGAAGATGGTCAGTTATTTGTAGAAATGGCAGGAGAGTAATCATGGGTTGGCTACAAGGCGAAGTTGCACTCATCACTGGTGGTGGTTCAGGCTTAGGCTGGGCACTGGTCGAACGTTTCCTGGAAGAAGGTGCACAAGTTGCGGTTCTTCAACGTTCACAGTCAAAAGTTGACGCTTTGAAAGAACATTTCGGTGACCGCGTGCTTGCGATCGCAGGTGATGTGGCCAGCTATGCAGATAACGTTCGTGCAGTTCAAGCCACTGTGGAGCGTTTCGGTAAACTCGATTGTTTCGTTGGTAATGCCGGTATTTGGGATCACTATGCCGATATCGTCAATACCTCTGGTGAGCAGCTGGAAAAAGCCTTTGACGAGATTATGGGGATTAATACCAAATCTCTGATCCTCGGTGCGAAGGCTGCACTGGATGCATTGATCGCTTCTGAAGGTTCTATCATATTTACTTTGTCTAATTCGGCACTGTACTCCGCTGGCGGAGGCCCTGTATATACTGCATCTAAGCATGCGGGTGTCGGGATTATGAAAGAATTGGCTTATGAGCTTGCGCCTAAAGTACGAGTGAACGCGGTTGCGCCGTCAGGTATGAATGTGAATATCAAAGGCGCGGCATCGCTCGGTCAGGAAAATGTGGGCCTGCTCGATGCACGTGATCCTGAGAAAATTGCACGTGGCATGCCACTGAACTTCTTGCCTGAACCGGAAGACATGACCGGTTCATACGTGCTCTTGGCATCTCGTCAAAACAACCGTCCTTTGACCGGTGTGTTAATTAACGCTGAATGTGGTCTGGGTATTCGTGGTTTACGTCAACCACGTGCAGGTTTCTTTGATGAATAAAATTCAGTCTGAAATGTAATGGACTTACTCGGTAGCCTGTTCTGGGCTACCTTCCGTTCTGGAGTCTCTCATGGCCGTTAAACTTATTTGTGCGTCGCACAGCCCATTAATGGAATTCGCTTCACCGCAAGAAAAGCATAAAGAACAGGCCGTTCGTGAAGCTTTTGCCAAACTTGCCAAAGAAGTTGAAGACTATAATCCAACGTTAATCATTACTTTTGGTCCAGACCATTTTAATGGTTTCTTCTATGACCTGATGCCAAGCTTCTGCGTGGGTATTCGTGCCAAAGCAGCGGGGGACTGGGATTACAGTAAAGACAATGACCACATTAATGTGCCTGAAGAAACAGCCCTTAATCTAGTGCGTCGTGTGTTGGATGAAGGTGTGGATGTTGCGTACTCATATCGTATGCAAGCCGATCATGGCGTGACTCAGCCATTGCATTTCCTGTGTGGCTGTCAGCTCGATCGTTATCCAACCATTCCGGTTTTCATCAATGGTGCGGCTACACCAATGCCAACGACTAAACGTACAGTGGCTTTGGGCCGTGCGGTAGGTCAGTTCATCAAGTCATTGAACCTGGAAAATGAACGTGTACTGGTACTGGGTACGGGTGGTCTGTCACATGATCCACCAACACCGCAAATGGGTTCGGTTCCTCCTGAAGTTGAAGAATTCCTGATTGCAGGTCGTAACCCGTCTGAAGAGTCGCGCCAGAACCGTCAGGCAAAAATTATCGCAGTGGGTCAAAAATTGGCTGCAGGTGATAAATCTGTTGCAGTGCCGTTGAACCCTGAGTGGGATCGTGCATTGCTTGAAACCTTCAAGAAAGCAGACTTTGCGGCCATTGAAGCGATGACGGAAGCTGAAATTCGTGTCGAGGGTGGTCGTGGTGGTCAGGAAGTCCGTTCCTGGATGGCTGCTTTTGCTGCATTACATGAAGTCGGTGAGTATGAAATGACAACTCATTGCTACGAAGATATTAGTGAGTGGATTGCGGGCTTCGGCATCGTATCTGCAGAATTGAAATAAGGATTAAACCCATGAGCCAAAATGCTATCGAAACCATCGTTATCGTCGGTGCTGGTCAAGCTGGTGCTAGCGCCATTTTAGAACTCCGTGCCAACAAATACGAAGGCAAAATCATTTTGGTGGGTGATGAAACACATCTGCCTTATGAGCGTCCGCCTTTGTCTAAAGACGTGATCTTAAAGCCAGAGGAAACCAAAATCGAAATTCTGTCAGAACAAAAACTGGCAGATTTGGGTGTGGAAACCATTCGTGGCAATGGCGTGGTGAAAATCAATGCCGAGGCGAAAACGGTTGAGCTTCAAAATGGTGACCTTGTTGCTTATGACAAGTTGCTTCTTGCAACCGGTGGTGCAGCGCGCCGTTTACCGAACTTCGATGCTTTGGGCAAACACGTTTATACCCTGCGTAACCTTGAAGATTCTCAAGCGCTGGTTCCTGTGCTGCAACCGGGCCGTCGTTTGATTCTGATCGGTGGTGGTGTGATCGGTCTTGAGCTGGCATCATCGGCACGTTACAAAGACTGCCAGGTGACTGTGATTGAAATGGGTCCTATGGTCATGGGCCGTTGTTCACCACGTATCCTGAGCGAATTCCTGCTTGAGCAGCATCGTCAAAATGGTGTGGATGTACGTCTTGAAACCAAGATTGCAGACTGCAAGTTAGACGGTGAAGAAGTGGTTGTGACTCTTGAAGGTGGCGAGGAACTTCGTGCCGACGCGGTGGTGTACGGTATCGGAATTGTGCCAAATGCACAGCTTGCAGTGGATGCCGGTCTGGACGTGGATGTTGCGATTCAGGTCAATGAAAACTGCCAGACTTCAAATGCTGACATTTATGCGGCAGGTGACGTTGCGACCCAGCTTCGTGAAGATGGCCAACACCGTCGTGTTGAAACCTGGGAAAATGCCAACCTTCAGGCAGGCATCTTCGCACGTCACGTGATGGGTGTACAGCATCCGTTCNNCGTGTACAGCATCCGAAAGCAAATCCGGCCTGGTTCTGGACCGATCAGCTCAATATCAACTTCCAGTTTGTGGGCGATATGGCTGCAGCTGAATGGCATATTCGCGGTGAAATGGATGCAGCCAAAGGCGCAGAAAATTCATTCGTCATATACGGTGTGACCGATGGTCAAATCGTTGCCGGTATTACGGTCAATGCCGCGAAAGAAATGCGTCATTTGAAAAAAATGATCAGCAAAAATACCGCTTTTGAGGCAGAAAAACATCTTGATTTAAGCCTTGATTTACGCAAAGTTGCTTAAGTTTTATTGAGATATTTCTGGACAGACCTATGCTTGCATAGGTCTGTTTTTTATGCGTGGTTTAAAAAACAGCACAACCGCAATTGACGTTCATAGTCTGTTAAAACTTTGCGTAGGTAGTATTTCACTTTTGAAGGATGAGCCATACATGGCGCAAGGTGACAAAAATCCTTTGCTGAACTGAGGGTATATCCCTATACCCCAGTTCAGCGAGCGGCATCCTTGCCGCTAGTCACGATATTCTATTGGCACTGTATATTTCGAACGCCTTTATTATCAATTCTATTCAAATTCTTTTGAGAATGATATGAAATCATCACTGCCGGTCATGGCAAGTATTTACGCTTTATTGGTATTTATCTGGGCCACTACGCCACTGGCAATTGTCTGGAGCGTGCAGGAAGTCCATCCAATGTGGGTGCTGATCATCCGCTATTTTGGCGCGTCGGTCATTGCCCTGTTCCTGTTAAAGCTGATGCGTGACCCGCTGCCTTTTGATTCGACTTCTTTGAAAAGTTATGTGGCAGGCAGCCTTAATTTAATTGGTGCGCAGCTGTTTATCTATCTGGCCGCCAATTATCTGACTTCAGGGCTAATGGCACTGATCTTCGGTTTTTCCCCTTTAATTGCAGGCCTGATCGGCCATGTGATTTTAAAAACCCAAAGGCTGATCTGGCTGCAATGGCTGGGTATGGCGATTGCGGTTTCCGGCCTGAGCTTTGTCTTTGCCGATTCTGCCGACAGTAAAATCAATCCGCTTGGTGTGGTGTTGATGCTGATTAGCATGGTGTCCTATATCAGCTCGATTTTCTGGGTCAAACAGATTAATGCTCCACTCAAACCGATGTCCCAGGCGACCGGTTCACTTATTGTTTCTGCGGTGGGTTCGCTGCTGATCATTCCGTTTATCTGGCAGCATTTTCCAACGGCTATGCCTGGCGGACGGGCGATGATTGGTTTTATCTTTACCATGATCATGTCTTCCATTGTGGCCATGCTGTGTTATTTCTGGCTGATCAAGCGTTTGAATGCCTCGACCGTGTCCTTGAGTAATGTCATGACGCCGGTGATTGCCCTGGTTTTGGGTGCCACCTTGAATAATGAACATATCAGTCCGAATGCCTTTTTCGGGATTGTGGTGGTGATGTTTGGGATTGTGATGTATTTCTGGAAAGAATGGCGCCAGCAGTATTTTTCTAAACTGCGTTAATACAACAGGATTGAAAAGGAAGTTTAGGCCACTGCTGTCCCATAATTTAATTTAAGTAAACTTTGGATTGACGAATGTGGCAGGGATGCCACATGTTACCCACCATAACATGGATGTTATGTGTGGGTAACAAAAGCTTTTGCTTACTTTTGGCCTGTCAAAAGTAAGATATCGCCTACACAAATACATTTCGATTTTATTGAAAAATTGTGGCTGTGAAAGACTTTAACTTATCTATGAAATTTTAAGCTTTCTCATCAGTAAAGAATTAAAGAAAATAACGAATACTGGATTAACAAACAAATGTCTACAAACAGACTTCATGAAAATTCATTTATATGATTCTAATTCGAAATTAACCGTTTTCAGCAAAATAAAAGCCCTTAACAGAACTATGGGACAGTACTGAGTTTAGGCTTCCTTTTTAGGAGCTTGCAATCTGCGTAAATCGTACAAATGCATCATATTTCACCACTGCGTTTCACATGGAACATTTATATACGCACTGGCGAAATAATCAGCAGTCGCGCTAAAAACAACAAAACAATAAACCACGACTACAACCACATTCAGTACTATGCAAAGAGCCATAAAAATCAAATAGATCTATTTGANNGCTTGGCAAAAAATGCTTAGGACAAATTTGAATGTCTGATTCGAATAAGATAGTCGTTTATGCGGCACTGGCAGGTAATCTGGCGATTGCGCTGGTCAAGTTTGTGGCGGCCTATATCACCAACAGTTCGGCCATGCTCAGTGAAGCCGTGCACTCGGTGGTGGACACCCTGAATGAAATTCTGCTGCTCTATGGCATGAAAAAATCCCAGCAGCCGGCAAACTACAGGCATCCCTTTGNNTTTATTGTGGCGCTGATGGTGTTTGCACTGGGCGCGGTTGTGTCGATTTATCAGGGCATACAGCATGTGCTGCATCCTGAAGAAATGCTGAATCCCACCATCAATTATATTGTTTTAATCATCGCTATTTTATGTGAAGGCACCTCCTGGCTGGTGGCCTTAAAAGCATTCCGCAAGGTGAAAGGCAAGCAAGGTTATTTCGAGGCTTTTCGGCACAGCAAAGACCCCACCACCTTTACCGTACTGTTTGAAGATACTGCCGCGTTATGTGGTCTGCTGATTGCCCTGATCGGGATCTATCTGGCCCATGCCTTGAATATTCCAGAACTGGATGGCGTAGCTTCGATCCTGATTGGGGTGGTATTGGCAATTTCTGCCATTTTATTGGCCCGTGAAACCAAGGGATTATTGATGGGTGAAACGGCCGATCCAAAATTGCGTAATGACATCTTGCTGATTGCGCAGGGGGATGAGGCGGTACAGTCGGCCAATGGTGTACTGACCGAACAGATGGGTGCGCATCAGGTGCTGGCTTCCTTAAGTCTGGAATTTGAAGACAATTTGAGTTCGGATGACATCGAAGCCTGTGTCAACAGAATTGAAGCGAAAATCAAACAGATTCATCCGGAAATTGTGGCATTGTTTATCAAACCGCAAACTAAACAGGTGTGGTTGGAACGTATGCAAGGACGTTTGGAATAAAACGTGATATATATGGCGCAGCATTCAGAAGATCGGATTCTGAAGGTTGAGGTCACACTAAGAAATTGAATGGACATGAAGCAGAAGCCTGAGCAATTACACTTTCAACTCCCGACCAAATCATGCTGGTCACATACCTGGCGTCAGCCTTCATTCAAGTTTATGTATTCGAATCATCATAACGGTGATCGATTCTTCAATGCCTTGCCCAGTCCAGCAGGACGTGGACGGGCCGAGCTGATCAAATGGCTGCTCACCCGCAAGTCATCGACCTGGAATGTCGATATCAACAAAGAACATGCCGAATTCCATGCCAGCAAACGGGCTATTCCTCAGGATCGTCCACAGGCAACTCTGGAAGACTGGCAAGTGTGGTTTGTCGGACATGCAACTGTCCTTATACAAATTGGTCCTTATAATTTGCTTACCGATCCGGTCTGGTGTGAATATGCCGGCCCTGCACCGGGCAAAGGTGCCAAGCGGGTGATTCCTGCAGGTATCGCTTTAGAGGAATTGCCGACCATCCATGCAGTGCTGCTCAGTCATAATCATTATGACCATATGGATCTGGCCAGTCTGAAATGGCTGCATGACAAATTTGCCATGCCGATTTATACCGGACTGGGCAACTCCTGGTATTTACCGAAAAGTTTCCATGTACTGGAAATGGACTGGTGGCAATCGTCTTTATTGCATGATTTAAAAATTATCTACACATCGGCACAGCATTTTTCCGGTCGTGGCTTACGCGATCATAGTCGGGCACTCTGGGGTGGATTTTCGGTGCTGACTGGAAAAGATCACTGTTTCTTTGCCGGAGATACCGGCTATTCGCCGCATTTTAAAGAAATTCACAGCCGTTTGGGTGCACCACGCCTAGCCCTGCTGCCGATTGGTGCCTATGAACCGCGCGAACTGATGGGTTATATGCACATGAACCCCCAGGAAGCTTTTCAGGCGCATCAGGATTTACATTCAAAATGTTCGCTGGCGATACATTATCGAACCTTTCAACTGACCGATGAAAGTCGTGAACAGCCTGAGATCGATTTAAAAGTGGCGATGAAAAACACCTCCAAATTGATGACGCCGTTTTACTGCGTGCGGGAAGGGCGCCGCTTGGTGGTTTGATCTTGTTTAAGATGACTGTTGGCTCAGCTTTAAAAGTTGAATGGCAAGTATAGACAGGGCGATCATGGCCGTATTCATCACCACCGGATTAAATGCAGTGGTGAGTTGCAAAGGGTCGGTGAGGGCAATCAGCACTAATAATCCGGCTAAACCCAGCATATTCAGCTGGTGAATGAGGGCTGCTCTTTGCCAGATCAGAAAGCTACAGCCGAACGCTATTTCAATGAGGCCGGATAGGGCAACAGCTATNNTATTTTTGCTAAATGTAGCTCTAACCCGATAGCTTGCCAAATAGCTATTTCAGCACTGGACTGAAATAGGATTTTAGGTAATAGTCCCTGATAAATCCAAAGAACAGCAAGTGTGATTTGAATAAGTCGAAGTGGTCTTTCTAATTGAAGCTTATGAGTCACGAATGGCGTGCTCCAAAAAATGACTTTTATTTTCAGCTGATGGAAGCAAGCAGTTGTCGGTTGTTCCAAAAAGCTGATAGCGATTTAAGGCTACACGTCTGTAGAGAAAATCCCGAATAACACTTGGAACAAGATATCCTAAATTCATCAGGGAAAATGGCAGGCCGAGATGCTGCATGACTTTAAGCAGTGCAGTTGATTCTGTATACAGCTGACCATTAAGAATGACCACCATGGTGGTGTAGCGGGTAGTTGACATACCATAATATTGAAGAATTTTTTCCCCTAAATCAGATTGGGCGGAAACCAGTTTAAATTTTGCCTGCCGATCATGCTTGATCAAAAATTTAGCCCAGCCATTGCATATGACACAAATTGCGTCAAATAAAATAATGTCATGCTGCTGGATGATGTGCTCAATCTTGTTTTGCATAGGTCTAAGCCCTATTTTCTCAAGTTATATCTTACCGGGGGGTATAGGTATTATATACAGCTTAATGCCTGGATCATCAGGTTGTAAATCCAAAATCCAAAGTGATTTTGAGATAAATTGTCAGTGCTTTTTTAGTCAAAATCATGATCAAAATATTTTTTATATATCCATTTGAAATATAGCTTTTAAATCTTCGAAAATAATTTTTAAAAATTGAAAAAATCTTTTCTTCTTCGTATCTTAGATAGAATAAAACGATGGTTTTTATTTATAAAACGAGTTTCATATTGTTCTTAAAATAGCCTAACTTTATTACATAAACTTTTATTTAACGGTTCATCCCAATAATCATTAATTATTCAATGAATGATTAAATTTGGAGCTTAAAAATGACAGAAGCTACAGGCAAATGCCCATTCCATCAACAGGGCGGACATAGCAATGCAACCGATTCGAATACGAACTGGTGGCCCAACGCTTTAAATCTCGATATTCTTTCCCAGCACGACAAAAAAACCAATCCGATGGATCCGGATTTCGATTATGCCAAGGCATTTAATTCACTGGATTTGGAAGCAGTTAAACAAGATCTGCGCGAGTTAATTAACAGCAGCCAGGACTGGTGGCCATCGGACTATGGCAGCTACATTGGTATGTTTGTGCGTACTGCCTGGCACTTGGCCGGTTCTTACCGTAAACAGGACGGTCGCGGCGGTGCCAATACCGGTAACCAGCGTTTTGCACCACTCAACAGCTGGCCAGATAACGTCAATACCGACAAAGGCCGCCGTCTGCTTTGGCCGGTTAAACGTAAATACGGCAATAAAATCTCTTGGGGCGATTTAATCGTGCTTGCAGGTACTGTGGCCTATGAAGAAGCCGGCTTGAAAACCTTTGGTTTCGGTGGTGGTCGTCAAGACATCTGGCACCCTGAAAAAGACATTTACTGGGGTGAAGAACGGGAATGGCTGGCATCGACTGAGAACCGTTACGAAAATGACCAGGATCGTTCGACCCTGGAAAATCCGCTTGCTGCAGTGCAAATGGGCTTGATCTACGTAAACCCTGAAGGTGTGGACGGTAAGCCTGATCCCTTACGTACCGCTCAGGACATGCGTGTTACCTTTGACCGCATGGGTATGAATGATGAAGAGACCGTTGCCTTGACGGCAGGTGGCCATACGGTGGGTAAAGCGCACGGGAATGGTAAAGCTGAACTGCTCGGCAAAGATGTTGAAGGCGCTGACGTCGAGTTTCAGGGCCTGGGCTGGCATAACCCTGAAGGTACAGGTAACGGGGCTAATACCATGGTCAGTGGTCTGGAAGGTGCATGGACGACCCATCCGACCAAATGGGATAATGAATTTTTCCACTTGTTGTTCACCTATGACTGGGCATTGACCAAGAGTCCGGCCGGTGCGAACCAATGGGAACCGGTCAACATCAAAGAGGAAGACAAACCTGTTGATGCGCACAACCCGAATGTGCGCCGTAACCCGATGATGACCGATGCCGATATGGCACTGAAAATAGACCCTGAATACCGCAAAATTTCAGAACGTTTCTATCAAGACCCTGCGTACTTCTCGGAAGTGTTTGCCCGTGCATGGTACAAGCTGACTCACCGTGACATGGGACCAAAATCGCGTTACTTGGGTGCCGATGTTCCTGCTGAGGATTTAATCTGGCAAGACCCGATTCCATCGGTAAACTATGTTTTGTCTGAAGCGGAAGTTGAAGAACTCAAAGCGAAATTGCTGAACAGCGGTTTAAGCACTGCCGAGTTAATCAGCACTGCATGGGACAGCGCACGTACTTTCCGTGGTTCCGACTACCGTGGCGGTGCAAACGGTGCGCGTATCCGTCTCGCGCCGCAAAAAGACTGGGTCGGCAATGAACCTGAACGTCTGGCGAAAGTGTTGGCGAAACTTGAAGAAATTCAGGCCGGTCTTGAGAAGAAAGTCAGTATTGCCGACCTGATTGTACTGGGCGGTACGGCTGCGGTTGAAAAAGCGGCGCAGGCTGCGGGTGTGGACATTCAAGTGCCATTCACGCCGGGACGAGGGGATGCAACGCAGGAGCAAACCGATGCTTATTCATTTGAAGACTTGTTGCCGAAACACGACGGTTTCCGTAACTGGCTGAAAGAAGACTACACTGCACAACCTGAAGAATTGCTGTTAGACCGTGCTCAGTTACTGGGTTTAACTGCCCCTGAAATGACGGTATTGATTGGTGGTATGCGTGTTCTAGGCACTAACTATGCTGGTGCGAAAGAAGGCGTGTTCACAGACCGTGAAGGCGTGTTAACGAATGACTTCTTCGTCAACCTGACTGACATGGCTTATACGTGGAAACTGGTCGGCAAGAACCGTTATGAGATTGTAGACCGTGCAACGGGTGCAGCGAAATGGACGGCAACACGTGTGGACCTGGTGTTTGGTTCGAACTCGATTCTACGCTCTTATGCGGAAGTGTATGCGCAAGATGACAACAAGGAAAAATTCGTGAAGGACTTTGTTGCTGCCTGGACCAAAGTGATGAATGCAGACCGTTTTGATGTGAAGAAATAATTTGCATTGAGATGTAAAAACCGCCTTGAGGGGCGGTTTTTATGTGGAATAATGATATTTCATGTAAAAAGACTAAATTACTAGAGTTGGGTTTTTAAACATAATATAAAGATATGATTTATATAAAATAAATTTTAATTTCGTATAAAGTGTATTATGTTGATTTTAGGAAAACTAACATTTATTGACTCACATATCCATTTATAAAAGAGATACAAGATCTATTATTTTTTAATGTGTGGATAAATAGACGGCAATGTCATCAACTATAGTTCTGGTCGTTCTTGATACTCCAATCAAGGTCGCAGATGCCACACCTGTCCAATCTCCATATCCTGCTAACCATACGTTAGGTAATTTTACTGATCTTCCGTTTTGAACCTCGACATAATTATCTAATTCTACTATACCTAGACTTTTAAGATGGTTTAAGGAAGCTTTAAATCCAGTACACCAAATAATTGCATCAACTTTCTCTTTTACCCCATTTGACCATATTGCAGAATCTTTAGTTAAAAACTGAAAAGGTGGACGACTATGCAAGACTCCTCTATCCCTTGCCTCTTTAACACTATCGATCATCACAATCTCTCCAAGGCCACCAACTGGCCGATCGATTGCTGTTCCCGCTTGTTGTGCTTTCAAGCGTTCAGTCGCTCTTAAAAAAAGTACTCGGCCATCCACGTCATCAGGCAGAAATTGTGGGGGCGTCTTTGTCACCCAAATGGTTTCAGCCACTTGAGAAACTTCAGCAAGTATTTGTGCTCCTGAATTTCCACCACCGACAATCATGACTTTCTTGTTTTTAAATAACTCAGCATTTTTATAATCTGCTGAATGAATTTGTATGCCCTGAAACTGTTGAATACCCTCATAATCAGGAATAAAAGGTTGGCTCCATGTCCCTGTAGCACTGACCACAGCTTTTGCCCTCCAATACTGATCACCAGCATACACATTTAAGTAGCCATCTTTTTGTTCAATATGATCCACATGTACAGGACGAATGATTGGAAATTGATAGCGTTGCTCGTATGCAGATAGGTAGTCAATCACTTCATTTCGAGTCGGGTAGGTTTGTCCAGTGGTTGGCATCATCCAGCCCGATAACGAACTCCAGGTATTAGGAGAAAAAAGACGTAGAGATTCCCAAGCATGTAACCATGCACCACCCGCCCGAGCTTGGTCATCTAAAATAACAAATGGGATTTTTTTACGTTTTAGAAAATAAGCTGTAGCAAGTGCCGACTGACCACCACCGATAATAACCACATCAACTTCAGCTTGTAATTGAGTCAACAAATTTCTCCCATTCATTATTGTCATCATCAAATAAACATCCAGCCTGCTCAATGGACTGGACGTATTTCATAAAATTTTCAAGTGCTTAAATTGGCCTTTTCATTGCATCAAAATGCTTTTCAACATTTTTGACCACCTAGAGATTATAAACTACGTTGATTGACACGCTTGGATAATTCTTCGGCTGATTCTTTGCGTTCAGAATAACGGTCTGTGAGATACTGACTTTGCCCACGAGTGAGCAGTGTGAACTTATACAGCTCTTCCATCACATCCACAATCCGGTCATAGAAAGCTGAAGGCTTCATTCTTCCGTCTTCTTCAAACTCTAAAAAAGCCTTTGGAATAGACGATTGATTTGGAATGGTGATCATCCGCATCCAACGTCCTAAAATTCTCATTTGATTCACGCTATTAAATGATTGTGACCCTCCACTAACCTGCATCAATGCTAAAGTTTTGCCCTGAGTGGCACGAATTGCCCCCCCCGCCAGTGGAATCCAGTCAATTTGTGATTTAAAAATAGAACTCATTGAACCATGACGTTCAGGCGAGCACCACACCATACCCTCTGACCAGGCCAAAAGTTCATGTAGTTCTTTGGCTTTTGGATGTTGCATATCGGCGTCTTCAGGTAAAGGTAAACCTTTAGGATGAAAGATTTTTACTTCAGCACCAAACTGTTCCAAAATACGTCCTGCTTCCATTACCGCCAGTCGACTGTATGAACGCTCTCGATTTGAACCATAGAGCAGTAAAATACGTGGTGGATGATCTAGTGCTTTGGCCTGTACTTTTTCTAATGTGGGTTGATCGAGAAGATTTATATCTACATTTGGGAGAGTCATAAAAATTACACCTCTGCTTTAAAAAACTTTTTTCTAAGCCATAAAGATACGCTGACCAAAGCGATCAATACGGGTACTTCAACCAACGGCCCGATCACCGTAGTAAATGCCACAGGAGAAGCTAAACCAAACGTTGCGATTGCCACTGCAAGGGCTAATTCAAAGTTATTCCCAGCAGCAGTAAAGGAAATGGCTGTAGTTTTCGGGTAGTCATTTCCCATCCATTTACTCATAAAGAAGCTAATAAAGAACATGACGATAAAGTAAATCGTCAATGGAATCGCAATACGCAAGACATCCAATGGCAAGCTCACCACATCATTTCCTTTGAGACTGAACATCGCCACAATCGTGAACAATAAAGCAAGTAGACTGAGCGGGCTGATCTTGGGTAAAAAGGTATTTTGATACCAAGCCAAGCCTTGAGCTCGAACCAGTATGAATCGAGTCATAAAGCCGAGTAAAAACGGAATCCCTAAATATACCAATACCGCATGGGTAATGGTCCAAAAATTAACATCAATGACTTGGCCTGCAACGCCAAAATAAGGTGGCAAGAAAGTGAGAAACAACCAGGCGTAGGTACTGAAAAACAGAATCTGGAAGATACTATTGAAGGCCACCAATGCCGCAACGTATTGATTATCCCCACATGCTAAACCATTCCAGACCAGAACCATGGCAATACAACGTGCTAAACCGATCAGGATCAAACCCGTCATGTATTCAGGATAGCTGTGCAGAAAGATAATTGCCAAGGCAAACATCAAAACAGGTGCAATAATCCAGTTTTGCACCAACGATAAAGTTAAGGTTTTTTTGTCTTTAAACACTTGCGGTAAGGCAGCATAGTCAACCTTGGCGAGTGGTGGGTACATCATCAAAATTAAACCAATCGCAATCGGGATATTGACTGAGTCAACACTCATTTTATCCAAAGAAACAGATGCTTGAGGGAAGAAAACGCCAATACCGATGCCTAACGCCATGGCAATAAAAATCCATAGGGTGAGATTACGATCTAGAAAAGACAATCTTTGTTGAGCCATGACGTTCTCATTCAATATTTGAAATCTGATTGATCGCTGCAATCAATTCAGGACGAGACATATTTGTCGTATCAAGTGCAAACAAAGCATCCAAACGACGATTAATATGGTCAACAGTGACTTGGAACGCCTTTAACTTTTCTTCTTTCGGCAAATCCAAATGTGAAGGATCAGTCAGGCCCCAATGAGCTTTAATCGCCCCACCTAAATAAAGTGGACAAGCCTCTTGAGCTGCGGAATCACAGACTGTAATCACGACATCTGGTTGGTATTGTTCACAGTCATTAATGGTTTTACTCCACAAACCGTCAGTTGAAAGACCCAGATTTTCTAAGGTTTCAATTGTGAGAGGGTGTACCTGTCCAGATGGTTTACTTCCTGCACTGTATGCTTTCCAATCTTTAGGAGCACGGCTATTGAAAAGCACTTCAGATAAAATGCTACGGCAACTATTTCCAGTACATAAAAATAAGAATTTCATCAGTATTACTCGCAATGAACTGAGATTGAAGAATGAACAAGAAGGTTTTTCATGTTGTCATCATTTTGATTTGAGATAATGCTTAAAACGTTATTTGCCCATTCAGGAAGATTGGGGTTTAAGCGGTAATAGACCCATTGCCCTTGTCTTTGATCAAGAAGAATGGAAAGATTTCGAAGTAAGGCCAAATGTCGAGAAATCTTAGGTTGGCTGAGTTGTAATAGCTCAGTCAGTTCACATACACAAACACTTTGTTTGGCCAGCACTAACTTCAAAATATCCAAACGAGTCGGGTCAGAAAGACACTTAAAGAAATCGGTTTGATTCATTTTCTTTTAACTCAATATATTTACTATTGCGAATATACGTATAACCATATATAAATGCAATATTGTTTTGCATCGAGAAAAGCCATGTCACCAAAGATCAAGATTTATCATAACCCTGCCTGTGGAACCTCAAGAAATACATTGGCATTGATTCGTAACTCAGGACAAGAACCTGAAGTAATTGAGTATCTAGAAGCTCCACCTAGCAAAGTGGAATTAATCAATTTAATTGAAAAATCAGGGCTTTCAGTACGTGAAGCTATTCGTCAAAATGTTGAACCTTTTCAGACTCATAAATTAGATCAGCAGCATTTGACAGATGACCAACTCATTAATTTTATGCTGGAGTATCCAATTTTAATTAATCGTCCATTTGTTGTGAGCGAACTCGGCGTAAAACTATGTAGACCATCTGAGCTTGTTTTAGATATTTTACCAAATCCTCAATTGGGTACTTTTATTAAAGAAGATGGTGAAATGATCATTGATCAAAATGGTAAACGAATTAAATAAAGTTGCTCCATTTAATATAATGGTGCTTATACAAAGTTAAACTCTATATTAATTTAAATATCAAATATTTAAAATTCTTACTCCAATGCAAAAATGCGTAAAAATCTGACTTGGAAACAAGTCGGTTTTTATGAGCGGCTTTAATATGTTTTGCCAGTTAAAAACGGATCTTTAACTTCAAAAAAGAACATTTTTATTAAGAAATAAGTTGACCAAATTCTGATTGATATCCCTTTCCAAAATCTCCCACTGCCCAAACCCTGGCTCTACCAATAACGTCTGCGACACAAAGCCATAACACACTCGTTGCACATTTAAACTCATCCGTTTGAGCTGTTCAGTATTTTCAATAGAAGGCCCAAGAATGCTCTGCCACATCTGCACCATCATGTCGTAACTCTTGCGATAACTCTCAATATTTGAAATCTGCCGTTCCAGCAAAAAGGTCTGCGCCCACAAAAACTGCTGTGCCTGAATCTGCTCAAGCTGATAATGAATCACCTGTTTTACATAATCATCCAGAGCCATATCTGTGGATAACTTGAGCAGGCTGTGTGCATAAGTTTTTAAGTCCTCGGCATTGTTTTTCACATGCCGGTGAATGGTCAGCGCAATCAAATCTTCCTTTTTGGAAAAATATTCATAAAACGTGCCCAAGCCTACACCGGCCAAATCGGTAATCTCCCGAATGGTGATGTCATGTGCAGCACGCTCATGCAAAAGCCGAACAAAACTGTCCTGCAAGGCTTCCTGAGTCAGTTTGGCCCGTGACTGACGTGGCTTACGCCGTACCTGTATCTGTGGATTTTTCATAAAACTCTTGATCAAACAAAGCTGAACATGCTGTAGCGAATTTTTCTCTATACTGGATTGAAAAGCCCAGAACAACAAGCAGGAAATATAGACGATGAATACATCGAATCAGACATGGATGACCCATCAGATCAGCAATCTGTTTGATGAACTGCAAGATTACAATCTGTTTGAAACGGATCAGGTGTTGCAGGAAGTTTTAGCCCGTTATGGCAGTCAGGATCAGGCAACCTTGTCACAGATGGGCAAAGTGGTCGGTTCATCTGAATATTATCAATATGCCGATTTAGCCAATCAACACACGCCTATTTTACATGCCTTCGATGCCCGTGGCCGCCGTAAAGACTATATCGAGTTTCATCCTGCCTGGCACAAATGGATGGAGCTAAATCGCAAGTTCGACAGTCATGCCTATCCCTTTAACCATGCGGCTTCATCTTCGAAATGGGTGGAATGGGCAGCGCGTTTTTACTTAAGCGGACAGGTCGAATGCGGCAGTCTGTGTCCAACCTCGATGACACTGGGCAGTATTCCCTTAATCCAGCGTGAACCTGAACTGTGGGCCAAAATTGGCGAAAAACTATTATCTACCGAATATGATGAACGTGACCTGCCAATTAGCCAGAAGAAATCCATCTGGCTGGGTATGGGCATGACCGAAAAGCAGGGCGGCTCCGATGTGCGTGCCAATGAAACCATGNNGGTGCCTGTCGCCGAGTCAGGCCGTGGCAAAGCCTATTTGCTGACCGGGCATAAATGGTTCTTCTCAGCCCCGATGTGTGATGCTCATCTGGTCGTCGCAAAAACCGAGCAGGATGGCTTGGCCTGTTTCTTTGTGCCACGCTGGCTGGAGGATGGCACCAGGAATAATATCCATGTGCAACGCTTAAAAGAAAAAGTCGGCAACCGCAGCAACTCCAGTTCCGAAGTTGAATTTAAAGACGCTTGGGGCATCATGATGGGTGAGGCGGGTCGTGGCATTCCAACCATTATTGAAATGGCCAATTACACCCGCTTGACCTGTTCTGTGGGCAGTACAGCGATGCTGCGTCAAGCCTTGGTGCAATGTATTGCCTATGCCCGTCAGCGCAAAGCCTTTGGCAAACATTTAGCCGAACAGCCCCTGATGAAAGCAGTACTCGCGGATTTAGCCCTGGAAACCGAAGCAGCCATGTACTTAAGTTTCCACTTAGCACATTGTTATGAAACCGACGATGCACTGTCTTTGGCATGGAAACGCATCATGACCCCAGCCTCCAAGTTCTGGATCTGCAAGCGGGCAGTCGAGTTGACAGGTGAAGCCATGGAAGTCTTTGGTGGCAATGGCTATGTCGATAACGGCATCATGGCGCGTATTTTTAAGGAAGCACCGGTGAATACCATTTGGGAAGGTTCGGGCAATGTGATGTGTCTGGATGTGCTACGTGCAATCGGTCGTGAACCTGAATCCATTGAGCTATTGTTTAAATATCTGGCATCCACTGCGATACAACATGAAACCTTGAAAAATGAATTACAGAGCCTGTTCAAACTGTTGCAGCAATCTGCTGATGACTTGCAGTTTATGGGACGCAGTCTGGTCAGCCGTCTGGTGATTTTGGCGCAAGCGGTTTTATTAAAACGTTATGCACCCGATTACGTGGCCGCTGCTTTTATTGAAACCCGTTATAGCGAATTTCATGGCCGAGTGGTGGGCATGATTGCAGCGCAGCAGGTGGATGTAGAGCGAGTACTGGAAAGGGCTTTGGCAAGTTAAATTATTTTTATACCTCTCCCTTGCTTAGGTGTGCTATTCATCTCCTGGAATGAGAGGGAATTCACAATCGAAATTCTCCCTCCCTAGGGGAGGGAGCTAAAGGGAGGGAGAATTAAATAATTAAATGTTAAGAATCTCTTTTTTGCGTACTCAAAATATATTGTGAATTTTCTAAATGAGGAAAATTCTTTAATAAATTTATTTTTTATTGTGATTTGTAATGAAAGTTGTCTTTCTACCACTTACATAAAAAATGTTAAAGCTGCAAAATTTATATTCATTTAAGAAAACTTATTTAAGATATCATTATAAAATTTTGATTCTCATTACTTGTATGTATCAAAAAATTAAACAATGGGCCAGAACCATCAAAAAAGATGTTCTGGTGGTTTGGCTGGTGGTTAAAGACCAGCGCACACCTGTCTGGATCAAAATATTGGCGCTGATTATTGCAGCATATGCGCTATCGCCGATTGATCTGATTCCCGATTTTATTCCAGTGCTGGGCTATGTGGATGATATTATTATTGTGCCCTTGGGGCTGTTATTGGTGATGAAGCTGGCACCACAAGAAATTCTAGACGATTGCAGAATTCGTGCTTCGCTATTGGCAGAACGGCCGGTAAACCGTTGGGCGGCAGGCGTGATCATTTTAATCTGGCTGCTCTTTCTCGGTTATTTGGCCATGCATTTTTTGAATATGCAAAAATTGTAATAACTGGGTAGATAAAGACTGAAAATATAAAATTAAGTATTTGAAATTATTTATTTTTATGTGAGATATCTTTGCCGTAAAAACCGCTTGAATTCTGTACAAAAAAGCGTAATATTACTGTGCTATCCAATCCGGATGGTGAGTGAAAACAGGTAAGTAAAATGGCAAAGAAAAAAGCACTGCCAGAGGTTGTGGTTCACAACTTTGTGGCAAAACACATGCATGAGGTCAACAAAAGCCAGGTCTTTGTAGACCGCAAGAAAAATGCAAAACGTGGCTATGACAAGCACAAAAAAGGGAGATACTCAAATGATTATCTCCCTTTTTCTTGCACAGTATTTGCTGTTCTATAAATCTTTTTTAAGCACCCACGATTCGGGTTGCAGATTTCATCATATCCCCTAGACCATGGGTCTTGAAGTAATACTCCATCCAGCTTTTCACCATCAGCGGATTACTCATTTTGAGTACCCGTTCAAGCTGCTCCTGTGCATCGGTCATGGGTACATGACAGATGGCTTTACGTACCCGCAAAATATTGCTTGAACTCATCGACAGGGTATTAAAGCCCATCGCCATCAGCAGTACAGCCGCCAATGGATCTCCAGCCATTTCTCCACAAATACTGACCGGTTTATCATATTTATGACATTCCTGAACCAGACGGGTCAAGGCACGTAAAACCGCAGGATGGAAGTGAGAATAGACATTGGCAACCCGAGGATTATTACGGTCAACTGCCAGCAAATACTGGGTCAAGTCATTGGACCCGACCGAGAAGAAATCCACCAGCTCAGAAAATTCTTCAATCTGTAACAGCACACTCGGTACTTCAACCATAATGCCAATTTTGGGCTTGGTAATTTTAACCTGTTCTTCTTCCTGTACTGCGGCCCAGTCACGGTCAAGCAGGTATAAGGCTTCTTCAACTTCACTGACACTGGTGATCATGGGCAGTAAAATGTGCAGGTTATTCAGGCCAATACTGGCTTTGAGCATTGCACGAATCTGGGCAGAAAAAATTTCTGGATGATCTAAAGTAAAACGGATGCCGCGCCAGCCCAACGCCGAATTTTCTTCTTCAATGGAGAAATACGGTAAATCCTTATCTGCACCAATGTCGAGGGTCCGCATCACTACCGGTTTATTGGCAAAGTGACTGAGCTGCTGGCGGTAAATGGCACGCTGTTCTTCTTCACCCGGGAAGCGGTCACGTAGCATAAACGGAATTTCAGAGCGGTATAAACCGACGCCTTTGGCGCCACGTTGTACCCCACGTACCACATCAATCATCAAACCGGTATTGACAAACAGTTTGACAGCAACCCCATCCGGCGTAATCGCATCTTTGGTTTCGTATTGCTTTAAGTCTTTAGCCAGCTGTTCTTCTTCTTTCTGGATTTCTTTATAGCGGCTACGCAAACGGCGAGGCGGATTGATAAACACCCGTCCCTGATGGGCATCGACAATCATCTCGACATCATCCAGGGTATTGATCGGCAGTTCTGTCACACCCACTACGGTTGGAATGCCCAGCGCACGTGCCACAATCACCATATGTGAATTCATGGCGCCTTCAGTGGTGACAATCGCGGCAATTTTATCGACCGGTAATTCCACCAGTGCTGCGGTTGAAATTTCTTCCCCAATCAGAATGCTTTCATCAGTCAGTTCGCGATGGCTGGCATCAGCTTCCTGTAAAAAGGCTAAAATGCGACGTCCCAGGTCCTTCAGGTCAGACACACGTTCGCGTAAATAATCATCTTCCATTTGTGCAAACAGGGCAATGTGATTATCTATGACATTCCTTACCGCACCTTGTGCCCAGTTACCGTCACGGATTTCAGCTTTAATTTCAGAAGGTAAAGCATTTTCATCCAGCATGCGCAAGAACACGCTAAATAAAGCCCGTTCTTCGGCCATTAAGGCATCCTGCATTTTTTCATCCAGTGCCTGAATTTCCTGACGCACTGCATTCAGCGCATGATCAAGCAGTTCCAGTTCTTCACTGATGTCATCTGCTTCACGGTCCGGTACGGCAGCCAAATCTGCAGGAGGATAAAGAATGACGGCACGCCCTAATGCAATCCCGCCCGAACCTGAAACACCCTGGAAGGTTTTATAAGCGGGCAGGTTGCTTGGCTTGCGGAATACATCGATATTGCCGACCGCATGGGCATGGGCAATCACACCGGAAAGCTGGGCACACAAAGTGACCAGGAACGATTCGGCGGCTTCACTGAAATCTTGAGATTCTTTATTTTGCACCACCAGAACGCCCATGACTTTACGGCGGTACATGACAGGAACGCCTAAGAAAGAATTATAAATTTCTTCCCCGGTTTCAGGCAGGTACATAAAGCGTTCGTGCTTTGGCGCATTATCCAGATTGACGATTTCTTCGCGTTGACCCACCAGTCCGACCAGACCTTCACTGGTATGTAAAGAAACATGCCCCACAGCTTCAGGATTTAATCCTTTAGACGCCATAAGCAGGTAACGCTGATTACGTTCATCCAGCAGATAAATCGAGCAGACATCTACCTTCATGGCTTCAGCGACCTGATTGACCATGATGTCGAGGGACTCATGCAAACTGGTGGACGCATTGATTTCCTGTACAATGCGTCTTAGGGTGTCCAGTTGCATATTCGACATAAAATCTGCTCCACAATAAGTTCAAAACTGTTTTTATTTATAACAACTTGCTACTAAAAAATCTGCCTTTTCATGCAATTTTTTATACCTGGATGGAAGGTAACTGATGACACAGTTCTACCATCGCCTTTCGGTATACATCGCGTTTAAAATTCACGACCTGACCTAACGGGTACCAATAACTTACCCATTGCCACTGGTCAAATTCAGGCGGGTCAGACAAATCCAGCTGAATATTTTTTGCTGGTGCTGTCAGCTTGAGTAAAAACCACTTCTGTTTTTGACCAATACACACCGGGTCTGAATCCGGGCGTATATACCGTTGCGGCAAACGATAACGCAGCCAACCTTTTGTTTGCGCTACAATTTGAACATGTTCGGGCAATAAGCCAACTTCTTCTCTCAGCTCACGGTAAAGTGCCTGTTCGGGGGATTCTCCAAACTGGATCCCTCCTTGCGGAAATTGCCAAGCATTGTGTCCAATGCGTTTTGCCCATAAAACTTGTCCAATGTCGTTTGCCAAAATGATCCCGACATTCGGTCGGAAACCTTCTGAGTCGATCATCTGGCTACCTAAATCTTGTGTAATGTATGACTTTTTCTACGGGGATTGTTATTTCTATATCCATCTCGAAAAAAAGCACAGCTTAAATGTTAAAAATTGCTATGATCTTAACGAATTTCTATCGACTAGCGGAGATAGATTTACAATTTTTTTCTTAAATTGCAGTTTTTACGAGTATTTTCATGAAATTGGCTTTATTTGACCTCGACCATACCCTCCTCAATACCGATTCAGATTATTCATGGGGTGAGTTTTTAGTAAACGAAGGTTTAGTCGATCCAATCCGACACCGTCAAATGAATGACAAGTTTTATGAGGACTATAAAGTAGGGCAACTTGACCCGATTGCCTACAACGAATTTGTATTTGAATTTTTAACCCAGCATGACAATCAATATTTGACTGAATTACATGAATTGTTCATGAAAAAAGTGATTCGTCCACAAATGCGCCCTGAAGGTTTTGCTGCCATTAAAAAGCACCGCGATGCCGGACATGAGCTGGTCGGGATTACCGCAACGTCTGATTTTATTACTGCGCCTATTTTTCACGAGTTTGGCATTACTGAAATTATTGCCACCAATGCAGAAGTGGTTGATGGCAAATATACCGGAAAAGTCATCAATACTGCGTGCTATCAAAAGGGTAAATTGATCCGTCTGGAACAATGGCTTGAAGGACGTAATATTGATGAATCATGGGCTTACTCGGATTCATTCAATGACCGTTTCTTGCTGGAATATGCCGATCATGCCATTGTGGTCAATCCGGACGAGCGTTTAGAAGCCTTGGCCAAAGCGCGAAACTGGGAAATTCAGGACTGGTCGATTTAGATCATTTTTTTTTCTGAATGAGGCCAGA
>DKLL01000271.1 GCA_002455755.1 Acinetobacter sp. UBA6641 | reverse complement strand
TGGCTAAACGCAATGCAGAAAACAAGCCTTGGTTGCTTAAGTTTGCACTTTTCGGCCTGCCATTACCGTGGATTGCTACACAAACAGGCTGGTATGTGGCTGAAGGTGGCCGTCAACCGTGGACTATTGGTGAGGTTTTACCTACACATCTCTCTGCTTCAAGCTTGAGCACTGGTGATATTTGGGGTTCAATCCTGGCACTTGCAGCGTTCTATACAGTACTTCTGATTATCGAAATGTACTTGATGATTAAATTTGCTCGCTTAGGCCCAAGTTCTTTACATACTGGCAAATATCATTTTGAAAAATCAAATGCCGGACAAGACGACATTGTTCTTCCACAACGCGTATCTGGAGAGGCTCAATAATGATTGAATACGAACTCCTCAAAATAATCTGGTGGGTCTTGGTGGGTGTATTGCTGATTGGCTTTGCCCTCACCGATGGCTTCGATATGGGTTCCATGGCAATTATGCCATTCGTGGGCAAAAACGATGAAGAACGTCGTGCGGCAATCAATACCATTGCCCCGCACTGGGACGGCAACCAGGTCTGGTTCATTACGGCTGGCGGTGCACTGTTCGCTGCATGGCCAATGGTATATGCAACAGCGTTCTCCGGTATGTATTGGGCCCTATTACTGGTACTGTTCGCCCTGTTCTTGAGACCTGTGGGTTTTGACTACCGCTCTAAACTTGAGAACAAAAAATGGCGTAACTCTTGGGACTGGGGTTTAGCTGTTGGTGGTGCAGTTCCTGCTTTAGTTTTCGGTGTTGCCTTCGGTAATATGTTCCTGGGTGTACCGTTTACTTTAGATGAAACCGTACGTTCAACTTATACGGGTAGTTTCTTTGCCCTACTTAACCCATTTGCGCTGGTTTGCGGTATCGTCAGCTTATCCATGCTGAGTGCGCATGGCGGTGCATGGTTAATGCTTCGTACCGATGGCGACTTGCATGCACGTTCTGCCAAAGCCACTCAATTGATGGGTGTGGTATTCCTGGTCTGCTTCCTGGGCGCTGGCGCATGGTTATACTTCGGTAACATTGAAGGTTATACTTTAGCTCAACCATTTGACACGAACGCTGTAGCCAACCCTCTTGCCAAAGAAGTCATTACCAATGGTAACCATGGCTGGATGAATAACTACTCGACTTACCCAATCACCATGATTGCACCGATCATGGCAATCCTGGGGAGCCTGATTGTGATTGCAGCTGCGGCGAAAGCCAAAGCCGGTTTAAGCTTCCTGGGCACATCGTTCATGGTCATTGGGGCAATTTTAACTGCAGGTTTTGCCTTGTTCCCGTTCCTTATGCCTTCAAGCATCAATCCTGTTGCCAGCTTGACCATGTGGGATGCGGTATCAAGTAAAAATACACTGACTGTAATGACTGTTGCTGCCTGTATTTTTGTACCCATTATTTTGTGCTACACCACATGGTGTTATTACAAAATGTGGGGCGTGATTACCAACAAACACGTTCAGGAAAATTCACACAGCCTGTACTAAGGCTGTGTTTTAGGAGATAAAATTATGTGGTATTTCGCATGGATTCTCGGGATTTTAATGGCGTGCTTTGCAGGCGTATTAAGTGCCCTTTATATCGAACATCATCAAGATTTGGATGAGGAATAAATCATGACAGAAATCGCAATGACAGCAGAAGAAAGCAAGCCAAATAAATTTGTAATGGCCATTTCATTTTTGATGGCCTTGCCACTTGCTACCGTGCTGTTAATTCACCCTGCTCTCAAGCTGGATGCCAATGGTCACTATAACCACAGTGCATTAATGATGATCATGATTGGCATTTCAGGTGGATTTATTTACGGTGTAGGATTTCTGCCAAAGTTCTGGCTATGGAAATGGCTGTTTAGCCCATATATCGCATGGCCATTGATGAGCTGGGGTTATTACACCTGGCTCCTCACCTAATGACCGCGGAGTGATAAAAGAACCCGCAATTGCGGGTTTTTTACGTCTTTTTATAACGCGCTAAAATCTTTTCCCGCTCTTCTTTCGATACGTCTTCAGGTAACATAAAACATTCACGATACTTTTGAATAAAAATCTGAATAAGCTTTTGACGATCAGGCAAAGTATACTTTAAATAAATCTGTGCAATCATCATTGTTAAATTATTAGATTGCTTAATAATCAATTTTTTGTGTTCATCCCCCAAGCCAAATGTGTGTCGCAAAAATGTTTGCTTCCCACTATGTACAATTGAATTAAGATAATCCAAAGAGAATAGTTTGAACTCTTCGAGTTGTACAACAATATGATTTATTTCCTGAATTTCCCTCAAAGCCTCTATCATTGGCGTTGCAGTAAAACGGCTAATACTTTTTTATGTTCCTTTAAAGTAAGCTGCTCTATTGAATCAAACACCCCGAACTCACTCACTCACTTGCTCATGCGTTGCTGCAAATAATATCCAATAAGCACGTACCACAGATTCAAATTGCGTACGAAACAGTGCAAGAGCCGATATAAAAAGTTCAGCCTCCAACAACGTTTTAACCGCCAATCCATGTTCAATCGATATATCACAACATTGATAGACTAAATCTAAACGTAGCCCACCATCTACAAATTCAGACTGTGATAATTCTTGATTTAATTCATTGACCATCTTCATTGATTGTTCAAATAAATCCATTTACCCACCCAAAAAAACAAAAAAGCCAGATCAAATCTAGCTTTTCAATATTAATATCAACATCAACGATGGGTATGGATCGACATCACTATCCCCATACTCGCCAGTAACGAAATTACTGCCGACCCCCCATAACTCATCAGTGGCAGAGGATCGCCGGTCACAGGCAAAATTCCGCTTGCCATCCCGGAGTTTAAAAATACAAAGAAGAAAAAGGTCAGCCCGATTGCACCTGCAAATAAACGGCCAAAATTATGAAAACTATTTAAACCGATCATTAAGCAACGAATAATAATTGCAGCAAACAGGCTAAATAATAAAAACACCCCTATAAAGCCATATTCTTCAGCATAAGCCGACATAATGAAGTCGGTATGATGTTCAGGCAAGTAGCCTAAATGCGACTGGGTTCCTGTTAAATATCCTTTACCGGTTAATCCGCCAGAACCAATGGCAATTTTGGACTGGATGATGTTCCAGCCAGCACCCAAGGCATCTGACTCAGGATCAAACAAGGTTAAAATGCGTTTCTTTTGATAGGTTTGCAGTACAAACATCCACAAAACCGGTGCTGCAACAGCCAAAGCCGTGAGTGCCCCCAGAATTAGACGCCAAGACATTCCGCACAGGAACAGGACAAAAACACCAGGAATAATCAGACCAATATTCAAGTCAGGCTGTAATGCTACCAGTACAAACGGAATCATCATCAAAATGAGTCCAGTCACAATCTGCAAAAATGTAGGTGGAAATGCCCGACGCGAGAAATACCAAGCCATCATCAGCGGCATGGCAAACTTCATGATTTCACTGGGCTGCATACTGCCAATGCCTGGAATGGTCAGCCAGCGCTTCGCCCCTAAACGCGTATCACCAATGACCAGTACCAATACCAATAGCACTATTCCCAGCATATAAAAATATGGACTGACCGCCTGGTAAACTTTGGGCGGAACCTGGGCACAAAGAAACATGATGATAAAGCCTACACCAAAACTGGTCGCCTGGCGGATTACCATACTGCTATCTTGCATGGTGGCACTATAAACCACCATCTATCCCAGCATTGAATTCAATAACAGAAATGCAAGCAGCCACGGATCCAGGTGCAGTTTGGCCCATCTGGATGAGTCATGTTTAATGCTTCTACCATCACGTAATGAGTGACGTAAAAAACGATACTGGGGGGATGGTATCATTTGAAATATTTGAACAAGCTAGAGACAGCGCAAATTATAAGTTTAAAGTGTTTAAATAACATCATTAAGTCCCATATTTCTGCATTTTTATCTTGTAGACTTTAAACTGCTTGCTGGGAGACCAAGATTAAACGTGCCAGTTCCAGATCATCGGCATAAGTAATTTTAATATTATCTGATCGGCCCTGTACCACTTTTACCTGCCGACTTACATATTCCAAAGCGCTAGCCTCGTCAGTAATGCTGATGCCATCCTGCAATGCTTTTTCAATTGCATGCTTTAACGTGCCCAGCTTTGAAATATGAGGGGTTTGTGCTTGCCATAAATGATCGCGACTGACCGTCTTCGCAATCACATTTCCCTGTTCCACATATTTTAAAGTATCACGCACAGGAATCGCCAAAATTGCGCTGCAATTCTCCTGCATGGCAGTATTAACCAACCGTTGCAAACAATCCTGGGTTACACAAGGCCGCGCGGCATCGTGGACAAACACCCAATCATCTTCAGCTGCAAATTCTTTAAGATAGG
>DKLL01000270.1:167-5593 GCA_002455755.1 Acinetobacter sp. UBA6641 | reverse complement strand
TGTGCATGATGATGCGTGGCGTAGGCAAGCAGGAATCCACTACCCGTACAGTTTCTTTTGTCGGTGACTTTAAAACTAATAAAGATGAACGTCGTGAATTTTTGACGGCTTTACCTGAAAGCTATTAGTCTAATGCTAAAAAAAGCCTCAATATTTATTGAGGCTTTTTTATGGGTACTTATATACACTCTAAAAAATGCATTCCGACCTGATTGAAATACATATATTTAAGGATAGTTCATGTCGCATATTTTGTTAGCAGGACAAGGTTCTACACAGGCTGAAAAATCAATTGATTACCCCCGTCCGGACCGTTTAGTGCAAGGTAATCCTAAACGTGAAACATATAGCTTATATGAACATGCAAATATGAACTGTGGCATCTGGAGCTGTGAAGCAGGTGCGTGGAATATTGTATTTGCTGACAACAAACAGGAATTCTTTCAAGTGATTGAGGGGCTAGTTCGCATTCACGACAAAGCAACTGGAAATTATATTGAAGTGTCTGCGGGAAATGCTGGGATTATTCCACCAGGCTTCACCGGAACATTCGAAGTGGTTGAAGCCGTTCGAAAATATTTTGTCGTAGTAGAGGTCTAAAACCTGTATATACAGGTTTTTCTTTTATATTTTTATAAAATTTTTAAAGCGGTAACACACTCATAGGTTCAGTCTATATCATTACTGGAACCCCTCGCTCTCCATCTATCGTAGATGAATGAGCGAAAAAATTTATCAGCTTTTCTTAGGCTATTTACAACGGCACGATTTTTGCGGAGCCGATATGGCACGCAAGTTTTTATAAAGGGAATAAAGCCGAAACCTACTTTAAATATCAAGCAAAATAAAATTTAGAGTCCGGCTTTAGCCCTTAACTATCTAGCATTGGCTTTGTACAGGTAAGGTATGTCTGGTGCCTGTAACTCGTTTTTCGCCAAATAAACCCGGTTTCGGCCGCTATTTTTAGCCGCATATAGAGCAGTATCTGCTGCATCAAGGAATTTCTGATAATCTGGATGACCATCATAAAGCACACAGCCAATACTTACGGTAAATCTGAATTGTTGACCCTGAGCGGTCGTGATCATGCCATTTTCCACATATTTACGAATGCTTTCTGCAATATGCATGGCACGTTTCATATCAGCGTCGACCAGTAACAACAGGAACTCTTCACCGCCAACCCGGAAAGTATAATCACTGCCCTGACTATATTTCTGCAAGGCTTCAGCAATGAACTTCAGTGCCAGATCCCCGGCAGCATGCCCAAATTTATCATTAATCGATTTAAAGAAATCTGCATCAATGGCCAGCAACGATAACGGCGTATGATTTTGGCGCGAGAAGGTAATTTCACGTGAAATTATGGTATTTAAATAGCGACGATTTAACAGCTGAGTCAATGAATCATTGCCTGATTCAATATATTCAGATACCTGAAATAATTGATCGACCAAGATTTGAATTTCACGATTTAAATCACGTATCTGCTGAATCAGTCCCAATATCTCATCTTTTTGCGTGCACTGAATCACGGCAGTATTGAGCTGATCGACCTGATAAATACGGTCAATGATCAATTGCACCTGATCGGAACCGCTAAAGGCATACGATGCTTTATGAATAAACCACAAGCCAAATTCAGATTTGGACAAGATGGGATGATGAAAATCGACATTGCCTGAAAAGACTTTAAACATCAGTTCATTTTCCCAATCGAGTAACGAGCTGCGTTGTTTGTCTTTTTGTACTGCTATATCCTGCATTGCGGAGAATAGCCGATAACTATGTTTAACTTCCTGATTGACCGCGGTTTTGGCTTCATAGGAACGACACATGATTTCAGTTGAAAAGCCCATGATCTGGACAATATAGCTACAGGTGCTAAACATGTCGTGTTGCAGGTTTTGCGCTGCCAGTTCAAACACTTTGCGTTCAATTTCACAAACGCCACGCATGATTAACCAGGACGGGATACCGACACGTGCATGTACATGTCCAACCATATGCTGTTTTTGCACCGCTTCGCTATAGCGTTTATTGATGCCGACACTAAAGCTCTCCAGCAGCCAGGAGTTCAGTGTGTTGAGCAAGCGTTGCTGAATCAAATCATCCGAGAAAAATTCCGCAGATTCCTTCTCAAGCAGCATTTTTTTATAAAATTCTTCAACCAGAATCAGAGAATGATCTTGTATAAACTGAAAGGCATGCAATAAATCATCTGATGAATAATTCTGACATATATGTTCCCATTGCTCAGCCAGCATGGCCAAACATTCATTATTCATACAACTGATTCCAAGACTTTTCAGGGAGAGGGAGATAATTACGTTATTAATATAACAAATAATCAGCATAAATACTGTGTGAACTAAAAGTTAGTGTTATACACATAATGATTGAAAAATCGGCATTTATTCGAGATTTTGCTCTAAAAGAAACGTATATATCCCAGACCGGTTTTCATCCAGTCTTTGCTGTCTTGCTGTTGATATTGCCAGTTGAAGCGAATGGCATTTTGGGGATTGAATACATATTGCAGTTGGGTATTGAACCGCAATTGCCATTGCCGTGAATCTTCCCAGTACGGCAATTCTACCTGTATTAAGCTATTGATTTTATCAGACCAGATATTCTGACAGCCCAGGGTAGGTCCTGCTCCAATACGCCAACCTCGATCTAAAGCTTTTCCTGCCTGAAGATGACCTTGTAATTGGGCATGGCATAAATGTTCCCGAGCCTGATCTGCACGGCTATAGCCGGCCTGGATGTTCAAGTGAGCCAATCCATGCTGCTCGTGTTCACTAAACTGTCCATCTTGCTCTAAAGCTTCCTGTTGCCAACCTAAATTAAAACCCCAACTGAGCGGCGCATTAAATGGGGTAATCGGATTATAGGAATTCACCGAAAACAGGTCGAAATGCTCCAGTTTGAGTCGATCTTCACGATATTGAACGGAGCCCTGCAAAAACAATAACTGTGTGCCAGTTCGAAATCCACCTTGTGGATCAATCAGATCATGATAGGCTTGACGATGTCCCAACTCGACAAATGTCTTGCCCTGCACTTCTCCGGCTTGAATAGACACATGACGTGCATTATGGCTTTGGGTCGGATCCGTTTTTGGACGCTCGGNNAGATATAAATGATCATAGGCCATTTCCAGAATTTTAGCCTGATCATTTTCCGGATAGGCATGTAGCATAGACGGCATAATCGCAATATCGGCATAGGCAAACTGATGGGCAGTTTTAGCCAACATTTTGCCATGCTGCCTGACTTGGGCCAGCAATTGGGTTTCCAAGGCAGGACGATAAATTTTATGCCTGATCAATCCCTGCTGCTCTACAGCTTTCAGGGTTTCTATCGGAATTGCAGCGCTATTAAACTGTTTTTGCAGATCCAGTTCGGGACGGACCAGATCAAACAGCCCGAGTAAACGGTAAGCACAGTTATCATTGATAAAATAATAAGGAAAACTGACTTTCTGCATTTCCCAAAGATGCTGAACCAGAAACCGGGTTTCTTCCGGAGTTAAATTCAGCTCATACTCCCACAAATCGCGACTTTCCAGATCGCCATATTCCTTAACCTTGCGGTAATAAGGCATCAGTGAATATTCACCGGGATATTGTCCGGTCAACCCCTTCCAGGCAAATGACCAGTTATCATTACTGTTCACCGTAGCGGCATAATTGACAGCATAAGAAATCAGGTTCAACTGCTGTTGGTCTTTGGGATCTAAACGTAATAAGGTATGACCGAACATGGAACTAGGATTGCCCATATAATCCGTAGCATAAATCAAAGTCGCTTTATAGGGTTTAACTTCACTGATCCACTGCTCAAACTCGGGACAGCTCACTGCGGGCAATTGCTGTTCGGACAGTTCCAGTTGCTGCATCAGCCAGCGACTACGAGCCGGAAATCGGCACCGGACAGACTGGTTCGGTTCTGCTGCTAAAAATAATGCCTTTATATTCTGCTGCAATTCTTTTTTTAGATCGCTTTGCTTCTGCTCGGTGAGAAAAAATCCTGAATAACCAACCTCACTTTGGCCTTGTGCATTCGCATACATCAAACGTTGCCAGGTACGCGATTGATCCAGCTGCTTTGCCTCTGCCTGAGCTAAATAAGGAGCGATATCCAGGGAAATTTCTGCTGCCTCACTCAAAGGTGCAATAGCTAGTCCAAGCAGTAAAAAAGCGTATTTCATTAAGTAGTCTTATTCTCTTTAATTCTTGTATTCACAAGAAAACCCTGCCGGAAAGACAGGGTTTTCAGTCAATGCATCAGATATAGGCTTTTAATACATCATCTTGTTCCATAACGGCCTGCAAAGACGCCAAGACTTGAAGAGTATTCTGGTTTTGATCGGAATAGATTTCAGAAAAATTTTGCTTGGATAGCGCGAAAAAGCGTGCTTTATCTTCAGCTTTAATATTGAGCAATTCAGCCAGTACATTCAGGCTTTCACCCTCACCTACCGACATATCACGTGCGAGGGTCTCGACATTTTCATTGGTAAAAGCCACCACCTGAGCGGTTACTCTTCCACCTTGGCTACATCCTAAAGTACCAAAAGTAATTCCGAGCCATTGGTTAGTAAAAAGAACGTTTGTTGTACCTGCCAGAAGTTTAGGAATGATACCGGATTGGCCTGCCCATACCTGGCTACCAATACCACAGCCCACATCATTGTCGGCCATTGCCATACCTGAACCTGTGACCAATACGGCAGCCAGCATTATTTTTTTCAACATGCTTATTCTCCAATTATTCTCATGCAATCTTTGTTATTACGATTATTACTATTACGTTATTACTTTAGTCATGTAATCTAAATTACATTCTTGCAGAGTAGCGGTAAGTCAAGTGCCGTTCAATAGAAAAAATGTATGCATTAGCTAAAGATAAATTACGACTATTTCAATGGTTTTTCAGAATCCAGCGCCCTTCGGAATCACGTTTGCCTAAAATTTTCAGTACCAGCACCAGACTGAGCAATAATAACAAATACCAGGAACCCATCTTGCCCCAACCCACCATATGCCAGGTATCCACCTGACTGGGATACAACCAGATTTTGTTAAAGGTACTGATGTTTTCTGCAATCCAGATAATAAACGCTAAAATAACCAGTACAGGCAACATCGGCAGTTGAATCTGATGTTGCTGTAACTGAAAGCGGATTTTGGTTTTCCAGAAAATCACCCCACTCCAGGCGAAGAGCAACAGACGGATATCTGGAACAAAAAATTTGCTCATGAAGTTAATATAGGACAGCACCGCCAAAGCCAGCATGTTGCTAAAACCCGGCAATTTCTCAAAGGACACCTGATACAGTCTGAGTGAACGTGCAAAAAAACTGCCCACTGCCGAATACATAAATCCGGCAAATAAAGGGACGGTCATGATTTTAAAAA
>DKLL01000270.1:0-155 GCA_002455755.1 Acinetobacter sp. UBA6641 | reverse complement strand
TAAAAAAACTGATCAAGGTTGAATCCTAAAAAATGAGTTGACTCACAGTAAATTAAAGATACTTGGCGCTATATTCATGCACGGTATCTATAAATACTTTAGGATTTGCCGGATCGACCCATTGGGTAATCCCATGGCCCAGATTAGCCACATAG
>DKLL01000225.1 GCA_002455755.1 Acinetobacter sp. UBA6641 | reverse complement strand
GTGAAAAATCAGGTGATGAGACCACTCAGGGTATGGGTCAATGGTGGGATGCGTATCAACAGATGTCTACGGATGAAAAAGAACGCGCCATTAGTCAATATAATCGTCAACGCGCAAAAAGCCGTCGTAAATCTGCAACAGAGGATGTGGTAGAAACGAAGTCAGTCGCTGCGGTTGCTGAAATTGAGCCTTTAGTGAACGAGCCTGAACCGCGTAGTCGCCGTGAACGCAAGAGTCGGGCAAAATCTGAAAAACCTGTTCAAAATGTTGCATCAGATGGCTCGCAAATTGGCTATGATCATCCAATTTTAAAACGCAAACGGGTCAAGCGTGATTTGAGCCAGGTGATTTTTGGACCAACACAATGATGACAGTAACCTATATTGGCTTAGGCAGTAACCTGGGTGATTCACGTCAAATTCTGGCAGAAGCAGTACAGAAGCTGGTGACGCTGGGAGCAGTGAAAACCTCCCGGTTGTACCAAAGCCCGCCAATGGGGCCGCAAGACCAGCCCAATTACTTAAATGCGGCTGTGCAGCTGGTTACAAACCTGGAACCCCTGGCATTACTGGATGAATTGCAGCGTTTTGAACAGGAATCAGGCCGGGTTCGACTGCGCCGTTGGGGCGAACGGACTTTGGATCTGGATCTCCTCATGTATGGTGAAGAGCAGATTCAGAATGAGCGTTTGACTGTGCCGCATGTTGGAGTCATGGAACGTGATTTTGTGCTGATGCCATTGCTTGATTTAGATGCAAATTTGCAGCTCAATGGACAATTATTAAAAGATTTACCGCTATTGCAACATCCGTCGCTTAGCGTGCTGGATGAAGGAAATTGGGCAAATATTTAATTTTTTGAATGACTGCTTGAAAAAGTCGTCATAAGAGGAATATCCGGATGATTAGTCTAAGTGACTTAAGAAAATTTAAAGCGCAAGGCCGCAAATTCTCCTGCCTGACTTGCTATGATGCAAGTATGGCAAAGGCAATGGAAGTTGCTGAAATTGATACAATTCTGGTGGGTGATTCATTAGGGATGACTATTCAGGGTTGCGATTCTACCTTGCCTGTGACAGTACAGGATATGGCTTATCATACGGCAGCGGTTCGCCGTGGTAATCAGCATGCGTTTATTTTGACTGATTTGCCGTTTATGAGTTATGCCACCCTGAATGATGCATTAATCAGTGCCAAACAGGTGATGCAAGCTGGCGCGCACATGGTGAAAATAGAAGGTGGCGCATGGCTGGCGGAAACTGTTCAGGTGCTAACCCGAAACGGTATTCCTGTGTGTGTACACTTGGGCTTAACCCCACAATCTGTGCATGTATTTGGTGGCTATAAAGTTCAGGCGCGTACCCGTGAGGCTGCCGATCAGCTGATTGCCGACTGTAAGGCTGTGGTGGAAGCCGGTGCTGCGGTATTGCTACTGGAATGCGTTCCGGCGCAGGTGGGCAAGGAAATAAGTGAATCATTTCCACATACGCCTGTGATTGGCATTGGCGCGGGAGCAGACACGGACGGCCAGGTGCTGGTCGTGCAGGATATGCTGGGATTGACCGGTGGTCATGTGGCTAAATTTGTGCGTAATTTTATGAAAGAACAAGCAGGGGAAACGGCAATTCTGGATGCTTTCAAGGCGTACCATGCGGCAGTCCAAGAGGGTTCATTCCCTGCCAAAGAACAAACTTTTCAATTCGAGCTGTAAACATGAAAACAGAAACCACCATTCAGGGATTAAGCGCCTCACTGACTCCAGCTCGATCGGCACGAAAAATTATTGGTTTTGTTCCAACCATGGGCAATTTGCACGAAGGGCATTTAAACCTGGTGCGTGAAGCAAAAAAAATCTGTGATGTTGTCGTGGTCAGCATTTTTGTCAACCCGATTCAATTCGGGCCAAACGAAGACTTTGACAGCTATCCGCGTACTCTGGAGCAGGATAGCCATTTGCTGGCAGATGTCGGCTGCGACATTATTTTTGCGCCTAGCGTTGAGCAAATGTATGGCAATAAGCCACGTTTAACCAATATTAGCGTGTCTGATATTACCAATGACTTATGTGGTTTACAGCGTCCGGGGCATTTTGATGGTGTGGCAGTGGTGGTCACTAAACTGTTTAATATTGTACAGCCGAATTTTGCCTTTTTTGGTCAAAAGGACTATCAGCAACTGGCAGTGATTCGTCAGTTTGTCCGCGACCTGAATATTCCGCTTGAAGTGATTGGAGTGCCGATTACCCGTGCTGAAGATGGCTTGGCACTGAGTTCGCGTAATGGTTATTTGAGTGCAGAACAGCGTACCATTGCGCCGACCATTTACCAGAGTTTAACTGCTGCTGAGCAGGAACTGCACAGGGGGGTCAGTCTTGCGGAAGTGTTAGAAAATATGAAGCAAAAGTTGACACAAGCCGGTTTTATTGTGGATTATGTGGAAGCGCGTACTCCAGAATTACAAAATATTGAAGCATTTGATCAGGATGTGGTGCTGTTTGTGGCCGCTAAATTGGGCAACACCCGACTGATTGATAACTTGCAGATCAAATTTACTGCATAGACTTTGTTATTAAGGACAGCTTTGCCATGAAGCGTATTTTAATTGTTACAGGACAATCCGGATCCGGAAAATCATCTGCCCTGCAGGTGCTTGAAGATCTGGGTTATTACTGTATTGATAATTTACCGCTGGCATTGCTGCCGGAAATTGTGGAAAAACTTGATCGTGACAATAATTTAGAACAACTGGCGCTAGGCGTAGATGTACGCAGTACCCGTGCAGACTTGCAAGAGTTTGATCATGTTTTTGAGCAGCTACAAAGATATGGTTCGGTAGATATCATTTATTTGACCACTCAAGATCAGGAACTGATTTCCCGTTTTAGTGCATCGCGGCGTCCACATCCTTTAGCCAGTCGTTTTAAAAGCTTGAATGAATGTATCCAGGAAGAAAAAACCTTATTGCTTCCCATACAATTGCGTTCCACGGTACATATTGATACCACTGATAAAAGCGTCCATGATCTGAAACACACCTTGTTGTCTAAACTTGGACAATCAGATAACCTCATTTTAATTTTACAATCATTTGGTTATAAGCACGGCATTCCCCTTGATGCCGATTATGTCTTTGATGTACGTCATTTGCCTAATCCGCATTGGGATCTGGAGTTGCGAAAATATTCAGGTTTAGATTTGCCGGTGCAACAGTTTTTGCTGCAAAGTGATCAAACCAATGAGATGTTCCAAGACATTTACCATTTTTTAGATAAGTGGTTGCCTGCCTTTGCAGAAGGACACCGTCACTATATGACGGTATCCATTGGCTGTACCGGCGGGCAGCACCGTTCGGTATATATCGTAGATAGACTCAAAAAAGCCCTTGAGGAAAAATGGTCTATCCAAGTCCTCCACAGAGAAATGAAGCACTGGTCATGATTGACACAACTGTTGACGTAATTAATAAACTAGGTTTACATGCGCGTGCGTCTGGAAAGCTAATTGAAGTTACCACCAAATTTCGTTCATCGATTCAAATTGGTAAAGGTAGTAAATTGGTAGATGCAAAAAATATTATGTCCTTGCTGATGCTGGGTGCAGGCAAGGGCACAACTTTACGTTTAGTGCTTGAAGGTGCAGATGAAGAACAGGCTTTATCTGAAATTCAGGCATTATTTGCAGCAAAATTTTACGAGGCAGATTAATCGTGGCACGTCAACCGAACCGTTTTACTGAAGATGACTTTGAAAGTTTAGAAGGACGTGCAAGTAAAACCGAACAGAAAAAAGCAGTTCAGCGTATGGCTGCGTTGGGTGAGCAACTGGCGCAGTTAAGTCTCAAGCAAATTAAAAACCTTCCGGTGGAAGAACGTCTGATTGATGCGCTACTGGATGTGCAAAGTATTACTTCACATGAAGCACGTCGCCGCCAGTTTCAGCGTATAGGAAAATTATTGCGTAATGAAGATGAAACCATGATTCTGTCTTACCTAACGCCGCAGCAAGGTGCGAAAAAAACCGCACAGTTGCAACGTTGGGTCGACCGTATGATCGCGCAGGGTGATCCGGTGATTAAAGAATTCATGAAAGCGCATAATGCTGCCGAGCATCATGCGATTCGTCAGCATATTTTGCGTATCCATCGTGATATCAAAAATCAGGCGACGGAAGAAGAGCTGGCTGCATCCAAGTTAAAACTGTTTAACTACATTCAGCAAGTGGCCTTGATTTCAGATAACTGATTTCTAGGTTAGTGCTAAAACGAAAAAAGCGGCTCGATTGAGTCGCTTTTTTATGCCTTAATAATTTTCTCTTTGTATATTCCCCGTTCTCCTTCCTCCTTGTAGGAGGAAGGTTGGGATGGCGGTTATTGAGATATTATTCAGAAAAAATTAATTAAACCCACCTGTAGCACGTTCTTTGGCCCATTCACGTAAAACAAATTTCTGTAATTTTCCGGTCGAGGTTTTTGGAATCTCGGTAATCACCACATCCTTAGGCACTTTAAAACGGGCCAGATGCTCACGGCAGAATTCCATAATTTCTGCTTCCGAAGCTGTCATTCCTTCTTTGAGTTCGATAAAGGCACATGGCACTTCCTGCCAGCGTGGATCAGGCTTGGCGACTACCGCCGCAGTCAACACCGCCGCATGTCGATATAATACTTCCTCGACTTCAAGCGAGGAAATATTTTCCCCACCGGAAATAATCACGTCTTTGGAGCGGTCAGTGATTTTGGCATAGCCGTCCGGTTGGCACACGGCCAAGTCACCCGTATGGAACCAGCCGCCAGCAAAGGCTTCTGCGGTTGCTTCCGGATTTTTCAGATAACCCTTCANNCCTCAGGATTCTTCAAATAACCTTTCATCACGATATTGCCACGGAACATAATTTCGCCCATGGTCTGACCATCATGCGGCACTTCTTGCATGGTGTCCGGATCCAGTACTTTCATGCCATCTTGTAGAGGGTAGGGCACGCCCTGACGCGAGTGTAATTGTGCCTGTTCCTGAATAGACAGGTCGCTCCAGCCCGCCTGTGATGCACAGAGTGCAGAAGGGCCATAAGTTTCAGTCAAGCCATAAACATGGGTCACGTTAATGCCGATATTGCGCATTCCCTCGATAATCGCAGCTGGCGGTGCAGCGCCTGCCACCATCACTTCGACACGGTGATCAATCTGGGTCTTTTTCTCATCAGGCGTGTTGATCAGCATCGATAAGACAATCGGTGCACCACAGAAATAATCGACTTTATGTTCAGCAATCAGTTTAAAGATCAGTTCTGCATCGACCTTACGCAAGCAGACATTGGTTCCACCATTGGCAGCCATGGTCCAGGCAAAACACCAGCCATTACAGTGAAACAGTGGCAGGGTCCATAAATAGGTCGCGCGTGGCATCATACCGGAGGCAATAATATTNNCCGCGATGATGGTAGACCACGCCTTTAGGATTTCCTGTGGTGCCCGAGGTATAACTTAAGCTAATCGCATCCCATTCATCTTGTGGCAGATGCCATTCAAAGTTTGCATCACCTTGGGCAATCCAGTCTTCATATTCGATTTGACCAATACGCTTGTCTTCACCTTCAAACTCTTCATCGGCCACATCAATCACGTAAATGTCCTGTGACACTAGGGCGAGGGCTTCTGTCGCAAGTGCAGTAAATTCAGGATCGACCAAAAGCACTTTGCTTTCGGCATGCTCCAGCATAAAGGCAACTGTTTTGGCATCCAGACGGGTATTTAAGGTATTCAGTACGGCACCTGCCATCGGCACGGCAAAATGTGCTTCAATCATTGCAGGGACGTTAGGCAGCAGTACAGACACGGTATCATTTTTACCGATGCCTAATTTTTGGAGCTGGTTGGCAAACTGACGGCAACGGTTGTATTTTTCACGCCAGGTAATACGACGTTTACCATGAATAATCGCATTTTGATTTGGGTAAATATAAGCCGCGCGATCCAGATAGCGTAAAGGTGACAACGCTACAAAATTTGCGGGGGTACGCGGTAATTCATCGTATGCGCTAACCATGTTAAAACTCCGTTCTATCTTTGTTTTCATATCCTTTTGAAAAAGATATGCATTTATCAGAAATCTTGCATTTATGCTTTAGTCGAGTGCAATTTAATAATTTTTAAGAGATTGAAAATTAAAAAAATTATTTTATGGCACAGATTTTTTTTGAACTGATGGGTTCCTATATTTGCTTTTTTAGGTATTTTACTCTAACCGGGCAATTAAAATAGCATCAGCCAAGGAATAATAATGAAAATACAACAGGCGGATAAGGGATGGCAGAACTGGTCTGGCAGTCAGCAGGCACATCCAGAAATTTTTAAACCTCAGCATATGAATGAATTACAAAAAATAGTGA
>DKLL01000278.1:5118-15384 GCA_002455755.1 Acinetobacter sp. UBA6641 | reverse complement strand
ATTCCATCCTTACCTAAAAATATCATTCCAAAACGCGTGCCTTTTTATTTTCAGTTTATGCCGCGGCAAAAATTAATGTATATTGAGAATGCTGAGCAATTAAGCGATTTTCGTGATCAGATTCAACAGCAAATTTATACGGGATTGGAATATTTAAAACAACAACGTGAAGTTGAAAAATTTTGATTCAGCAGAGTCAATTTTTATTTATAGTATTTTTATAATTGTCTATCAAATCATTAAGTTTGCATGATTGATCAACCAGGTTTGATTAAATTCTCAACTCGACATACAGTATCTTGACAATATTATTAAATTCCTCTTAGGACGGTCGTTTAATTTGAGGCGAGTATGGAACAGGGTCGTTTAATACCGCAGTATGCATTAATTGCGAAGCAGTTACTCAGAATTTCTCAAAATCTCAATGATATTTTGCAAGATCAGCTTGATATCATAGGAGATCTGAATGCGCAAAATATGTTTCGCATCGATCAAGAACAACATGTCGTGCAACTGGCTAATGGTTTATTTCAACTGAAATTTTATCCACCACAGTCGCATTTAGATTCTATTTTACAGTGTGATTTTACTTATCGGGGGCAAAAAGCAGAATTATTAGAAGAATTTATCCTGCATGACCTGTACTTTCTCACCAATGATTTAAAGCCGCAACACTCTCTGTATTTGCGTCAGAAGGCCCAGCAGCTGCGACAGCTCTTGCTTGATCAGGTCTATCAATGGGTACATGGCGCCGAGCGGGTAAGAGATTATTTGAACAATCTTTCATTACCTGAAGCTGAAATTATTGATCAGCTAATGATGAAAGCCAATATTTATTCTTGTGCTGTTTTGACAGATTATGTGCTGAATAAAAAGGCATTGCCAGAAGCGATCATTCACCTGTTGCAAGAGATTTGTTCCATTCAAAGGGTTTATGGCGATGAATTTTTACCCTTGCAGCCTTTAATGGAAGCACTGGATGAGTTTTGTTTTAGTGCCGCCCAGTTTTTACCTGTGGCCATGTATCGCATTATGGCGCTTTCATTTGAAGAGCGCTTTAACTTGCATGGGTTAATGGAACATCAGGATGATATCCATTTGCTCTATCGGCATGCCCAAGAACAACCGGCCTTACTTGGTTTTATACGTTTGATGCGACGTGAATTGTGGCAGCGTGATGATTTGCTTTCAAAACAAAATTTTCTAGACCAGCGGTCGGTGGTCTGGCAAAAGAAAGTAGCAAAATTGCCCTTATTTGATTATCCGCGTGCCGCAAACTGGCTGTTTAAACAGTCTGCCGAGGTATTGGATTGGCTGAGTCGCAATATCCAGCAGAGCAGCGTGCGGATTGCAGTCACGGCGCTAAGTTTTATTGATAGCAGTCAGGTTCACCCTCAGGTTATTTTGGCGACTTTACAATACTTTCAGCATTGTTCGGCACGTATGTTTATTCATAGCTGTCACTATTTTGCCATGCAGGAAGCCTGGTTTGAGCATGAACACAATCATACTGTGATACTTAAAGGTGAGCGTCAGGCGCTGGATGACCATCGCATAGCCATCAGTCCTTCCATTTTATATCTGGATGAATGGATGGAGCTGATGCGTAATGTCAGCAAAGGCAATGAACAAACCGTTAAAAAAATCTATTTGCGCCTAAGTCGGGTGATGCAGGCCTATATGCTGCATCTTCATAAAATCACACAGGAGTTTGGTAATGATTTAATGACCTATATCCGACCGGAAACCCATCAAACTCGTGAGTTTTATACGGTATTACAGCGCTATAAACTGCAGCTAGACGAGTTTCGGCAGATCTTCTATCTGCGCGGCCGAAATATTCGGGTGTCAGTATTTGATTCCTATGTGAGAGATTATCTGGTTGATTTGTTTAAGGATAATCAGCGAATATCGAAAAGTACCACCTGGGTCGGGTTTTATCATCAGGCGGCAGATTGGCATAATCACATTCAGAAGCAGGAAATTATCAGTCAGTTAAGATCAAATTATGCAGCTTCAATATGGCAACCCTTGATGCCAGAAAAAATCATACACTTTTCCTGCTGGAACTTCGAGGAACTGGCAGACCTGGACAGGATTATTGAAGAGTCGCAAAAATGCCAAAACTGTCTGGCGGCCAGTTATGCCCAGCGGATTATTGACAGGGAATACGTGGCATTTCATATGGTCTCGCAAACTGGTAAATTGCATATGACTNNCTGCAATTTATCTCCTGGTTAAACACGGAGTTTGCGCCATTTAAGTGACGGTTGATGTCGCTAAACTTTTTTCTAGGCTTAACTTTTGGGAAAAAAATCGGTAGGCTATAGCCGTTAATTTACGGTTATAGGTCTTATGAAACAAGAAACTGCACTCAAGCTTTTAAAAGCAGGCGAAAATGTCTTTTTAACAGGTTCGGCTGGTGCAGGGAAAACCTATACACTTAATCAGTACATCAACTATTTGAAAGCGCGTAAAGTACCTGTTGCCATTACGGCATCCACAGGCATTGCTGCAACGCATATGAATGGCATGACCATTCATACCTGGGCGGGCATTGGCATTAAAGATTTTTTGGGCGATGCTGACCTGAAAAACATGAAAGAGCGCAAGTATCTCAAAGAGCATCTGGAAAATGCCCAGGTACTGATTATTGATGAAATTTCCATGCTGCATGCCAAGCAGCTGAATCTGGTCAATCAGGTTTTAAATTATTTTAAGGAAAGTGATGAAGCCTTTGGCGGCATTCAGGTCATTGTGGCAGGTGATTTTTTCCAGTTGCCGCCAGTGGGTAAAAACGACGAACGCAATCGCGATAAATTCTGCTTTATGTCTGATGCCTGGGTGGAAGCAAAATTCCGGGTTTGTTATCTGACCGAGCAGCATCGTCAAGGTAATGACTATTTAAATGACATTTTAAATGCTATTCGTAGCCAAAGTATCACAGCTGAACATCTTCAAGCGTTGGAACAAACCCGCCATCAGGATGTAGGCGAAACCTTTACCCGTTTGTATACCCACAATATGGACGTAGATAGCATCAACTTTAAGCATCTGAATGCCATTGATGCTGAAAGCAAACAGTTTGACGCCGTTTGTGATGGTAATGACAAGCTGATTGAAACATTGAAATCTTCGGTGCGTGCGCCTGAAAACCTGACTTTAAAGAAGAATGCCAAAGTGATGTTTGTGAAGAACAACTTTGATATGGGCTATATTAATGGCAGTCTGGGCGAGGTCATTGGCTTTGAAGAAGACGATGAATACGGCATTTTACCGAAAGTCAAATTGACCGATGGTACGGTACTCCTGGTGGAGCCTGAAACCTGGTCGGTTGATAACGATGCCGGTAAAACCATTGCCAGCTTTCAGCAGATTCCATTACGTCTGGCGTGGGCGATTACCATTCACAAGTCGCAAGGCATGACGCTGGAAGCCGCTGAAATCAATTTGGCGCATACCTTTGAGAAAGGTCAGGGCTATGTGGCGCTGTCGCGTTTAAAAGCATTAAGTGGCTTAAAGCTGCTGGGCATGAATGAACAGGCTCTGGAGCTGGACAGTCTGGCGATCAAGGCCGATCGACGTTTTCAGGAATTATCGGAAGAAGCGGAAAATCATTTTGCGCTGATCGACCTAACGCCGCAGCATAAGGCCTTTATCCGTCATTGCGGCGGTACCCTGAATGAAACAGAAATTCAGCGTAACGAGAAGAAAATTGCCAAGAGTGGCGGTAAAACCAATTATGCCACTGCCACCCTGGATGAAACCCGGGAACTGTTTGAGGAAGGTTATGAAATTCAGGATATTGCCGTAGAGCGCGGATTAACCCCTGCAACCATTATCAATCATCTGGCCAAACTGCATAAAGAGCAAGGTCTGGATATTTCTGCGGCTCATCCGGGTGATGAAGTGGTGGAACAGGTACGCAAAATCTATAAGCGTTTAATGAAAAGACAAAGCCCTGAAAACTTTAGTGAAGATGGTGCAATCAAGCTGCGCCCGATTGTAGAAGCCACCAGTCCGCATATGGGATATGATCAGGTGCGTTTGGCNNTCTAAAAAATACTCTTGGTCGCACACATAGACCAATTGTCAACAGACCCTAAATTAGTGAGTGATAAATACACCATGATTTTTCACTCATTACATCTTTGCGAACTTGGGTTAAACTACAGCATTTAAATTATAATATGCACGGCTATGGTCTTTACCACGTGGTACACGCTAAGAAAATTCGTTTATAACAATTTACATAATGAAGACTACGAAACAAAATTTAGTCGTGCTATTAACTATTTTTTAATTTTACTGATTATTGGCAATGCTGCAGCAGTGTTATTGGAATCGATGAATGACATTTATCAATCCTATTCAGTATTTTTCGATCTTTTTGAATATTTTTCGATCCTGATTTTTTCGATTGAATATTTGCTCCGTTTCTGGTCGGTTGCCGAGAAAAATCCATTTTACAGTGCATGGAACAATCGCCTGCATTGGGTGAAAAGTGGGGCAGCACTCGTTGATTTACTTGCCATTTTACCAGCTTATATCAATTTCTGGGTGCCTATTGATTTACGCTTCCTGAGAATTTTACGGCTTATAAGATTATTAAAATTGACCCGTTATTTTGTTTCCTTACAAATTCTATTACGCGTGATTGAAAGGGAGAAAGGCTCTTTTCAGGCAGTCATCTTTATTTTAAGCATTATGATTATGATGGCTGCAGCCAGTATTTATGTGGTGGAGAACCAAGCTCAGCCAGAGGTGTTTACATCAATTCCTGCCTCAATGTGGTGGGCAGTGGTGACCCTGACCACTGTGGGTTATGGCGATGTTACGCCTATCACGCCTTTAGGACGTTTCCTCGGTGCACTTATTACCATTTTAGGTGTCGGGCTGGCAGCTTTGCCAGCAGGTATTTTGGCAACCGGTCTGACACATGAACTGGAACAGCGTAAGCAGAACCTGGAGTTAAAATTTAGAGAGTTATTGCAGAGCTCTGAAATCGATTTATTGAGTGATCACGAGAAAATAGAAACAATCCGTAAAGAGGTGGGACTCACTTCAGATCAAACCCGCGATATTATTTTTCAATTGTTGCGTGAACAACGAGAAGATGCATTGAAGCAGGAACGCGAGCAATATGCCTACTGTCCACATTGTGGGAAAAAATTACCTGATTAACAGTAGCGCTAATAATGCTTAAACTCTTCCCTGAAATTACTGATCAAGCTTGTTTTAAGGATAAATTATTTCTAATAATTTGTTACTGAAAGGCTGTATCCATGACAGATTTGAATGTCTATGTTGCTGCAAGTACAAGCAAGAAGATGGACGAATATAAAGTCTCATAAAAATTATTCCTTTGAACCGGAAAAATAATTTGTTATGTTGTTTCTGAATAACAATAATCTAGATCAGTTTGTAAAGTGAAAAAAAAGGATGATTTTTTCATTGACTTAAAATAATAAAAACTCAAAGGAAAATATATGAAACAATATCAGAGAGCAGCTCTCGCCTTGGTGGTAGCCAAGCTGGAGTTTGGCAATCATAAATCAAATATTTATGATTGCCTTGAAAGTACTTATCCTCAAATCAGCGGCAACGTAAATATGCATGAGNNCCATAAGCCTGTATGACTTTAGTACAGGACAATATTATAATTTTACCTGATTCAGTAGATTCTGCTGCTCAAGATAGTCCTTAAAGGGAGCAATCTTGGTTTTGAAAATCTATGCTTCAATAAATAGCTTATGTTATGTTTAACTCTTTACGAATTTCTTTAGTCATTTCAACAAGGCTTGTCAAAACAGTTTTGGTTTTAGCCCATCCCGTGTTTTCAAACTCCAGTCCGGAAATACCCTTAAGTACTGGATGTGTCAGAATGCTGTCATAAAATACGAAATTACCGACCTTCACAAAAGAAAGACCTGCATTTATGTAAGCTTGCCAATTGCTGGCCGTCACTGCTTGAGCTTTTATTAAAAATTCGGTTTGAGTAATTTCACCTTGTTAGTGGTTTTCCTCCACAAACTTAAGTTCACGTTATCCTCCAATATGTGGATAGCTCAGAATATGCGAAGCCAGAGTAATGATATTTTCCTAAAGGTAGAGATAATTTTCGTTGAAAACATGGTCAAATAAAAGCGAACATGAAACATGATAATTAATTTAATGCTATATTGAATAATATTCACTTACTGGTTTGATTATTCATTTTAAGAAAGTAGTGCGAATAAATTCAAATCTTATTTTATTTAAAGTTTTGCCTAAGTCTCGCCACTNNAGCACAGCTTCTCGTCTTGCGCTCAGGCAAAGCAGTGCTTTGCTGGTCTTCGCTCATGTTAGAAATTCGTCATCTCAAAACCTTAACTGCATTACGTGAACATGGTTCACTGGTGGCTGCTGCTAATGATTTGTGTTTAACGCCATCGGCCATTTCCCATCAGCTAAAAGAACTGGATCACTGGTATGGGGTAGAGGTAGTGAATAGACGTAGCCGTCCGGTTACTTTTTCCAATGTAGGACAGCGTTTGCTCAAATTGGCAGATGACATATTACCGCAAATCCAGATTACCCAAACCGATATTACTCGCATTGTGCATGGACAGACGGGACGCATTATTTTTTCGTCAGAATGTCATAGCTGTTTTGACTGGTTAATGCCACTGCTGAATCAATATCGTCAGCAATATCCAGATGTAGATCTTGATTTTGCTTCAGGTTTTGAAGCCAATCCGCATGAATTACTGCAAAATGCGGAATTTGACCTGTTGATTACCGCAGATCCTATTGCCTTAAAGGGTATTGAATATTTCCCGATTTTTGAATATGAATCCCGTTTGGTGTTATCCAATACCCATCCGCTGGTNNGACTGGGTGGTGAATGAATATGAGCAAAAAGGCTGGGTGACTTCGCGTCGTTTGGATTGTGTATCATCTATCGGTTTACGCCGTACTTTGTATGCGGGCTATAGAACTGAAGAGAAAGAAAAAAGCTATTTTGAGGGTTTCTTAAAGCAATTGGCTAAATTCTCACAAAAACGTAATCAATATTATTCAGCTTAAAAAGAATGCGCTGAATTTTGCACAAGTTCACAGCTTTAGACGGAATTTTCTCATGGCCTGTATCAATATAAATTGATTGTTCTCAGCTCTTAGCTTATCTAAATCAACGATAAATATTTGTTTTTATTCTTGCTAGTCTAGTGCTGGAATCGCTAAGGGAGAAGGGTTGTGAGTTCCGTGCGTTGGCTTAGCAAAGATTTATGGATTATTGCAGCAGGATTTGTCGCTGCCATGCATGTCGGGAAATTACCACCTGCGGTTCCTGTCCTGCAAGCCGAGTTAGGCATCAGTTTGGTGCAAGCCGGTTTTTTACTGTCACTGGTGCAAGTGGCCGGTATGTGCATGGCATTATTATTGGGCAGTTATACCACTAAAATTGGCTTAAAACGCTGTGTCTTATTTGGATTAAGTTTACTCGCAACCGCCAGTTTTATTGGCGGTTTTGTCCAAACCTTCTCCGGGTTACTGCTACTGCGTGTAGTAGAAGGTTTCGGATTTTTACTGATTACCTTAAGTGGTCCTGCTTTTATTCGCCAACTGGTTCCTGTCGAGCAGTTACAAGCCAAGATGGGGCTGTGGAGTGCCTATATGGGGGGTGGAGTGGGAATAGGCTTGCTGTGTACGCCATTCCTGATCAACAGTATGGGCTGGCAAGGGGTCTGGATTTGCTTCGGGTTACTATCACTTACCTTGGCAGGTATGATTTACACGATCATTCCCTCAGTGCAAATCTATACCCAGTCGGTTGCAGTTTTTGATTTAATTAAATTGACTCTAAAACATCCTCCAGCCTGGATTCTGGCGATTATTTTTGCTGTATATGCCGGATAATGGTTTAGTCTGGTCGGTTTCTTACCCAGCATTTATAAGCAATATCAAATTTCTTTAGCGATGGCAGGAAGCTTAACGGCTATTGTAGCGATTGCCAACGCCATTGGTACCTTTGCTTGTGGCTTGTTGTTACAGCGTGGTTTTCGGCCTCAAACTTTAGTCCAAACCGGTTTTACCACCTTAAGGGTCTGTGCCCTGAGCTTTTACCTGTTACGAGAATTCTTGCCCTTTGGTCTGCAATTTATATTGGTCTTTAGCTTTTCATTATTTGGAGGTCTGGTGGCAGCAGTGGTGTTTTCTCAAGTGTCAAATTTTTCCGCAAAGCCCATTGCCATTAGTACCACGATCGGGCTGGTCTTGCAATTTTCAGCCACCTCACAATTCCTGTTGCCGCCTTTGACTGCTTCAATTGTACTGGCTACAGGTGGATGGCTTTGGGTGGGAGTTTTAATGGCAACCCTGTCTCTGACTGGAATGCTTTTAACCAGAATTTTATTTCGAAAAGCTGCATAAATTATGCAGAATAAGCCTGCCAAGTACCAGTTGTCAGGCTTAAGATTAGAAATTCAAGAATATCCAATAAAAAGTGTCAATATACCTGCTGCGATTAAAGGACCGACTGGAACGCCGCGCAATACCGCAACCCCTGCCACCGTTCCAATCAGCAATCCGGCAACTACATCGGGCTGGTTACTCATCAGTTTAACCCCACGTCCACCCAGCCATGCGACTAAAACTCCAATAGCAATCGCAAGTAATGATTTTAAGCTTAGGAACGATTTTAAAATGGCATCACCGGGGATTTTGTCACTGGCAATAGGCGTGAGAACACCAATAGTTAAAATAATGATGCCTAGGTTTAAGCCATGTTGTTGCAGGTAAGGGAAGTATTCATTCAGCGGGGTCATGCGAAAGAGGATTAACACACCGGCAGCAATCGTGACTGCACTATTATGGCTAAAGATACCGCAGGCCAATAACACCAGCAGAACGATCAGGTTTAAATCTAGATGGGACATTATTCACAGGGAGAGGATGATCAATAATCACTATTGTATAAGGTTTTGGACTCAGATTGATCTAAAAGCGAAGTGAACAATAAAATTAGTCTGCATTTCAGTATAGAATGCGCATTTCGTGATAGTAAAAAGGTTGATCTATGTTGTTGGAAAAAATGTTGCAATCGCAGGGTTTTGGTTCGCGTAAACATTGCCAGCAGCTGATTAAAAATGGTGCTGTAATCATTCAGGATGAGGTCATCACCAACCCGAAGCATAAGCTGGATTTAAATGGACTTCATTTTTCCGTTTATGGTGAAACTTTTGAATATCGGGAAAAGGTTTATATCGCCTTAAACAAGCCGCAAGGTTATGAGTGTTCACATCAGGCGACCCATCATTTTAGTGTGTTTGATTTATTTGATGATGTGTTGATGAACCGTGGCCTGCAATGTGTTGGCCGTCTGGATCAGGACACTAGCGGACTATTATTGCTGACTGATGATGGACAGTTTCTGCAAGCGCTTACACATCCTAAAAAACATGTGGCGAAAGTCTATCGAATTTATACGGCTGATCCTGTGACAGCAGAGCAAATTCAACAGTTAGAACAGGGTGTGGAATTGCGTAATGAATCAGGCATTTTTGCAGCCACAGATATTATGTTGTTATCAGAAAATGAATTACAGTTTGCTATTCATCAGGGTGTTTACCATCAGGTAAAACGAATGCTGGCTGCGGTGGGCAATAAAGTTGAACGATTACATCGTCAGCAAATTGGCGCTTTGGCACTGGATAATTTACCGCAGGGGCAATGGGTCTATCTTGGTGCAGCAGAAGTGGAATTAGCTAAGACTCGAATGACGGCTTAATCGTTATCTGAGGAAGCAATGATAGGTTTGGAATTCGGTATCTTTGACGAAACCCATTTGTTCATAAAGTTGATGGGATTGATAATTATTTTTTTGTGTCTGTAAGCTAATGCGTTGCGCATTTTCATGACGTGCAAATAACATCGCGGTATCTATGAGCTGTTTGGCAGAACCCTGGCGACGATAAACCGGAGTAACGTACACATCATCCAGAATATAATAAGTGCTACAGGCTACTGATGAAAAACCTAAATACAGCAAAATAAAACCGGTGAAAACATCATCTTTCACATGAATAAAAATAACGCTTTCCTGATTTTCAAATCGCTGCTTTAAAAATTGATAAGATACCTCCAGATTAGAAGAAGCACCATAAAATTGGCGATATTCATCAAATAAAACGGCAAGGGGGTGTAAATCTTCTAAAGAGGCGCGTCGTACAATCATGCGATACTCCATGCTTTTTTATGGTCTTTGCATGAAGCATACCTAAGTTT
>DKLL01000278.1:0-5093 GCA_002455755.1 Acinetobacter sp. UBA6641 | reverse complement strand
TCAAGGTTAATATTTTGATTTTCAATAGAAAATGGAATAGATTTTGTTAAAACAACTTGTTTGAAAAACAGTCGGACTGCTTGTGCTGGGGTAATGCCCAATTGTTTAAAGACTGCGAAAGCATGTTTCTTTTCTTGGGAATCAAGTCGTATTTGATAAACTTCGGTTTTTCTCATGATTTTTTAAATACGTCTAATTACTTAACTTTTCAGCATTTATTTTAATCAAATTGAATGTAATTTCAATATTCATACACTCGATTTACCAAAATATTTGTAATGACAAGCATATTACAATGTCAGGTCGAAATGAGATGAAAATCTCATCTGCTGTCTGCTAACCGGATCATTGAATGCAATATGCTTGGCGAGTAGCTGAAGGGGTGCTGAAAAATCATCTTCCCTTTTATGTTGTACGACTGGATAAAACGGATCATGTTTAATGGCAATGCCCAGACTGTTTAAATGCACGCGCAGTTGATGTTGCTTGCCGGTGGTTGGTTTAAGTTCATATTTTCCCCATATTGCATCATGTTCGATCAAATCAATTTCCGTTTCACTATTTATATTCCCTTCAACCACTTGCATTGTATAAAAGGGTTCACCTTTTTCCATGCGATAGCGTGTATAACAAGGAAAGATTAAATCGGCATGAAAAGGTGCAATGGCGTGATAGGTCTTTTTTACCTCGCGTCTGGCAAACATCTCCTGATAGACTGCCCGTGTAGAAACCTGTTTAGAAAATAAAACCACACCCGCAGTTTCGCGGTCTAAACGATGAATCGGGGTTAAATATTCATTGCCGGTGTGTTTTTTTAATCGCACCAGTAGCGTTTCTTGCACATATTGACCAGTCGGGCTGATGGTTAAAAAATGCGGTTTGTCGATCACCAGCAAATGTTCATTTTCAAACAAAACTTCATGTTCAAAAGGAACAGGTATTTCATGGGCTAAAAAGCGGTAATAGAACACATGACTATTTTCAATATAGGGCGCATGTACTGTTAAGACATTGCCCAAAGCATCATAGATTAAACCGTCAAGGAAACGTTGCTGCCATTCAGCAGATTCAATATGTGGAAATTGCTGACAAAGATATTGATACACACTGTTCGGCTTAGACGAAGTTTTAGGCAGAAAAACTTTGCTTGCGCTTACGCCATCAATCATAGGTGGGAAAAATTCAATCGGGCTAGACATAAAAGTGTGTCAATATTTAATAAATGTGATGTAAAAAAAGCCAACTTTAAGCACTTAAGTAGGCTTTAAAGCAGGNNCCTGGTCATGGGCTTTGTCATAGATCAATCTGTGGTGTATGGAAATCAATGCTATTTAAAATGAAATGTAGTAAAAGTTACACATTTAGAAGTGTGAGCATGGGCAATAAAGCGGTGCGATGCTATCATAATTGTTCTTTGGAATCATGTCGTGAGTAATATGCAGTATTCATTTAATTTGGCTTTAAACAATGAAGAGGATACCCAAAATTTAGCACAGGTTTTGGCGCAGCATTTTACTACAGGTGTGGTTTATTTAATTGGTGATTTAGGTGCGGGAAAAACCACACTGACACGCTATTTTTTGCAAAGTTTAGGCCATCAGGGGGCGGTTAAAAGCCCGACTTATACTCTGGTTGAACCGTATAATATTCAAGGTAAAGATATCTTTCATTTTGATTTATACCGCTTAAATGACCCTTATGAACTTGAACTGATGGGTATCCGTGATTATCTGGAAACCCCNNGCATTAAACCAAGCATTAGAGAGTCATTTTAACAATGCGTGATGATTTAAGCGAACGTCGTATTCATACCCTTAATCCTGCACTGGCTAACCAGATTGCAGCAGGTGAGGTGATTGAACGTCCTGCATCGGTAGTCAAAGAATTACTGGAAAACTCCATTGATGCGGGTGCGACTGAACTTATTATTCGTGTTGAGCAAGGCGGCAGTACCCTGATTGAAATTATTGACAATGGTCATGGGGTTCATCCTGATGATTTGGCTCTGGCAGTTACAAGGCATGCCACGAGTAAAATTCAGACAGCGGATGATTTACACGCGATTGTCAGCTTGGGCTTTCGTGGTGAAGCCTTGGCCTCGATTGCTGCGGTTTCACGTTTAACTTTATGCAGTAGTCAAAACGATGAAGGCATTGGCTATCAGGTTGAAGTGAACGGAACCGCTTTTGGTCATCAGGAAATTCAAGCGGTCGCTACCCAAAAAGGCACCCATATTCGGGTTCAGGACCTGTTTTTTAATGTACCGGCACGTCGTAAGTTCTTAAAAAAACAGGGGACTGAATTTGGTCATATTGAAGAAATCGTGCGCCGTCTGGCACTCACTCATTTCGATATCCGTTTTATGTTGGAGCATAACAATACTATTCGGCTGAATTTGCCGGTTGCTGATAGCGGTGAACTGCGTTTCCAGCGAGTGCAGCAACTCTTGGGACGACAGTTTACCGAAAATGCGTACTGGATTGATGCCGACAGTATCAATATGCGCTTGTCTGGATGGTTAGGTCATCCCTCTGATGCGCGTGCTCAAGCCGAATTACAATATGTGTATGTGAATGGGCGGATTGTCAAAGATAAGACCATCTCGCATGCTCTACGCATGGCTTATGATGGCATTTTGCATGGTCACCAGCATCCGGCTTATTTGCTGTTTTTAGAGGTCGATCCTGAAAATATTGATGTCAATGTACATCCAACCAAGCACGAAATCCGTTTTTTAAACCAGCGTGAAGTACATGAATTTGTACGTCATTTTGCTAAAGACAAGCTGTCTCAATTTCAAACGGCTACCGCCGAACTGGCTTCAGCCATGAAAATGCAAGAAGATAGGGGTGATCTTCCTCAAGCGCAACATCCGCGTTATCAGGAACAGTTTCAACTTCATCGTGCTGTTGAAAATAAACAGCCCGTCATGGCGATTGAATCATCTACTGAGTTGTTAACTGATTTTAATGCTTCTAGCCCACAAACCGTTCAATATTCGTCACAGCCTTCATTAAGCCGTTATGCGGGATCACAGCAGCTAAATAATGCCTTGCAAAGCTATCTGGCGCCCTTGCGTGACTCAGCCTTAGCGAGCTCGGATACTGAGCTAAATCAATTTGAACAAAGTGCAATCACTCACGTAGATGAACATCCACTCGGGATTGCGATTGCACAATTGCATGGCATTTATATTCTGGCGCAGAACACTGAAGGTCTGATTATTGTCGATATGCATGCCGCGCATGAACGCATTGTGTTGCAGCAAATGAAAACCGCATGGGATAAGCCTGAGTTCTGGACATCACAACAACTGTTAATTCCTAAAGTAATCAGCATCAGTCGTATGCAGGCCATGCGAGTCGATGATCTGAAAGAACAGTTGGCACGACTGGGTCTGGAAATTGACCAGTACGGCGATGAACAGGTGATTGTGCGTGGTGTGCCCGCTATTTTACACAAGGCGGATTTTGCAGCTTTGGTGCCTGAATTGCTGAATGATTTAGATCCGAGTGATGAAGCGCGGGGATTGCTGCAAAAGCGTGATCAAATTTTAGCAGGCATGGCATGTCATGCTGCTGTACGTGCACATCGTATTTTAAGTCTTTCGGAGATGAACGCCTTGCTGCGCGAAATGGAACAAACCGAATTTGCCAGTCAGTGTAATCATGGACGTCCAACCTGGCGTGCATTTCCACTTTCACAATTAGATAAACTTTTTGCTCGAGGAGAGTAGTTGTACATGTCAAATCAATTGCCGGTCATCAATTTAATGGGACCAACTGCAAGTGGTAAAACCGCTTTGGCATGTGAACTTTATGAGCAGGGCCATTTTGAGCTGATTTCTGTCGATTCTGCGCTGGTTTATCGGGATATGGACATTGGTACCGCTAAACCGACAAAAGAAGAACAGGCACGCTATCCGCATCATCTGATCGACATTATCACACCTCTGGAAGTATATTCGGCAGCCCAGTTTGTAGAAGATGCCTGCGTCTTGATTGATGATATTCATGCACGCGGTAAAACACCTATTCTGGTGGGCGGGACCATGCTGTATTTTAAAGCTTTACTGGAAGGATTGTCGGGTAATTTACCGAGTGCCGATTATGCGGTGCGGGCTGAAATTGAAGTGCAAGCCGAGCAACAGGGGTGGCAGGCCGTTTATGAAGAATTATGTGCGGTTGATACCTTAGCGGGGCAGAAATTTAAAGTCAGCGATAAACAACGCATTATCCGTGCTTTAGAAGTATTTAAGCTGACTGGACAGCCAATTACAAAACTACAAGCTGAACAACCAAAAAATGTACCATACCGTTACACATTTCATAATCATGCTTTATTGCCTGATCGTGTAGAATTACATAAGCGCATCGAATTGCGCCTAAAATCTATGTGGGATATTGGATTTTTAAATGAAGTAGAAGGGCTGATTGAAAAATACGATTTAAATGATAATTTACCCTCCATGCGCTCAGTTGGCTATCGACAAGCTTTAGAATTTATACAAAAAAGTGACAGAAGTAGCGAAAAGCAACGGGAAATGGAGGATAAGTCTTTATTTGCAACACGACAACTGGCAAAACGTCAATATACATGGTTAAGATCTTTGCAAGAATCGCATAATTTTAAAACATATTTGACGGTCAAGCAGGCTCAAGAAGACTTGCGAAAGTGCTACGGATAAAGCAAAATTTAGTAACTATCTTTTTTATAATTTTTATTGAGAAATAAAGATAGTTTTTTGCGCTGATTTTAATTTTTTTTGGAGTTATAACATGTCTAAAGGTCAAACTTTACAAGATCCGTTCTTAAATTCTCTCCGTAAGGAACGTATTCCTGTTTCTATCTTCCTTGTGAATGGCATTAAATTACAAGGTCATATTGAATCATTTGACCAATATGTTGTTTTATTAAAAAACACTGTAAGCCAAATGGTTTACAAACACGCCATTTCTACTGTTGTTCCTGCACGTAACCCACGTCCTGCTGGTGCTCCTGCTGGTGCTCAAGGTGCTGGTGGCTTTGGTGGTGGTCAACCTCAAGGTGGTTTCGGTGGTCAAGGTGGTTTCGGTGGTCAAGGTGGCTTCGGT
>DKLL01000110.1:377-3422 GCA_002455755.1 Acinetobacter sp. UBA6641 | reverse complement strand
TTAAACCTTCAATTGAAGAATTATATTTAACCAATTCAGCAGTTAAATCCGCAAAATTGAGCCCCTGTTTTGTTTGTAAACTGATCGGTAATTCAGCATATACCCGATTACCTACACGGGTCCGTGCCTGCCAAACCGTACGATTAAGTAAATCTTTACGCATGCCCAATTGACGATTTGGGAAATAGGCAACATCTATTTTTCCATCACCATTTTCATCCGCTACGGTTTTTAATAAAATGGTATTGGTTTGTAATGCACTAACCTGATCTAAAAATTGACCAAGTTTTTGATCAAAAATTTTATTATTGGGACTGACCATTTCAGCCAGATCAAAACGGATATAGCTTCTACGCTGTTTATGGATATCACTTGCAAAAGTTAAGAAATCCAGCATTTCTGCATGCAACATTTCAGGGCTTGGATTATTCATTACCAGTGCACGTTGATAAGTTTGTCCCGAATCAGCCAGGGTCGACATACTGCCCAGGCTAAATGACATAGGCAAACCTGCCTTTGCTGCAAGTACCTCAGTTTCCTTGGTCACCGCACCATAAGGCCAGAATATCGCCCTTGTATCTGTTCCTAATTCAGTGTCTAAAATTTTCTTTGACTGTTTCAGATCAGCTAACACCCGTTTTTGATAGGCCTGATCTGATTCATAACGTTGATATTTTGGTAAAAATTGACGTGTAATTGCCGCAGGCTGCATACTATTTTGTGGATTAGCAAGTATGCCCTTATGCATATTGTCCGAATGTGAAACAAACTCTACCAGGCCTGAGCGTTGCATTTCCCGCATCTGATCCCAAGTCATCAAGCTGTTTTCACCATAGGCCTCATAAGCATCTTTGGTATTCCCGTTAATCCAGCTCGTCGGAATAGCAAAAGCAGCGAAGTATTTATACTGTTTCAATAAGGGGAAAACCCGGGTATAACTACTGAGTGCGCCATCGTCAAAGGTCAATAACACTGATTTTTTTGGTAATTTCTTTTTCTTTTCCCGAGCATCCCATACATCTTGCAAACTGATCGTTTGCCAGCCTTCCTGTTTTAACCAGGCAAAATAGCGTCCTAAATTTTTAGTACTGATTGCATAAAGATCCCGATCTCCTTCACGCGCGACATCATCTCGAACATCATGAAAAGTAATGGTAACAAATAAGTTATCAGGTATTTCAGTGGCATTTTTAGTTATATTTTGAGTAAAACCCGTCGCTGGAACAGCGAATACCGTTACCATAACAGCAGAAAGTAAGATTTTCATCACTTGTTTCATTAAAAAAGTCCTTTAAAGCCCACTGTTGCATAAGTTTTTTCTTCATCTTCACCATCATAAGGGTGAGTTCCCCACCCTATGCCATAGTTCAGACTCCATGTCCGGGAAATCTGCCAATCATGTCCATAAAAAACGTTATAAATTGGCTTCGCGGAATAATTATCTTGTCCAAAAGTCCCAACGGTAGCTTCAAAATTTTGAGTGAAATTACGCTCATATCTACGCCACGTAATCCACTCATGCTGTAAATTCAACTCTGCACTATAACTTTCTTCAGGATTGAAGTAGTCCACAATGACATCTTTGTTCTGGCCGTAATAACCCGCCAAAGTCAAACTGGTAGTATGGTGCGGAGCCTGAAAAATCTGCTGTTTAAGGTATGCTGAAACCTCTTGGCGTGTATTATCATCATCAATATCGGTTAACTGATAGACCAGACCTGCCTTACGAGCTTCATGCTGTTGCCAATTCAAATCAAAAGTATAAGATTTTCCTTCATTGCCATTTCGGATGGCCTGTAATGGAATGTCCGCCTGACTATTAAATCCGAAAGCATACTGCCAATGGTCATTCAACCATTGTGACCAATTGACCTTGACTCCAAAGCGATCCTGATCTTGTTCATTATCTATGCTCTGAGACACCATAATATTTATCGCTTTACGACGCGATGCCCATTCCAGCCCCAGCCCTACGCGTTGATCTTCAATTGTGCCTGTATCATATTCACCAGAACGAAAACTGTGATCAACATAGGTACGATAATTATCAAAAAGCCAAGGGCTGTGGATACGTGTGAAATGATCCTGCTCACGATTCCCTCTTAAACGATTGAGTAAGGCCGAGCTATCAGAATCACTTTCTGAAAAATTACTCAGATGTTGAATAGAGGCATGATTACGGTCATTAAGTTCTTTTTTATTTTTTATTACAGTCGTATCTTCAGGCATAGTTTGCATGAGTTCATCACTTTGGAGACGCCATTGCTGGATATTTTCCAAAGCTCGCATGTTTTCTAAATGACGGATTCGGATTCCTTCATCTACGGGTATTACTCCGTCCCATTGAGATACGATCCACTCAGCACGCTGAGGGTTTTCACGTAAAAGTTGAATAAATGCACGATTATTTTGAAAAAGTACATTATTGGGTGCTTTTGCAATCAAATTTTCATAATACCGTTCTGCTTTAGCATATTCTTGACGATAGGCGTAATTCAGACCGACTAAAGCTAGATACTCACTCCGGTCATCATGGGTAACTTTATCCACCCCTTTAGCGTTACTATATTGAAAAGTAGGCAAGGCTTTATCCATTTTTTTTAATAATTGATCAGCCTCTTCATATTTTTCCTGTTCAATTAATGAATAGTACAAGCCTGCATAGAGTTCAAAATGAGCATAGTTTTTTTCATTTAATAAATTTTTATAAATTTTTTCAGCTATTTCAGGTTGTAAATTTTTAAAATAGGCATCGGCAATTGCTTGGCGTACATAAGGAGGCATTTGTTCAAGAGGCACTCCAGTTTTGGGAATCTGCTCCAAGGCTTTTCCAGAGCGATTTCGCTCATTCAAAGCATAAATGTATTCATAATAAAACCGTCTTCTCCAATTAGGGTCGTTTGGTAATTGTGATTCGTATTTCTCCATATCCGTGAGCACTGCGTCGAGTTGCTGATACGGCTGTTTTCGTCCTCGATAAATTGAAAGCTTATAATATTCCACAGCATTTTGAATCCGCTGGGAAAATTCATTAATTTTGGCATT
>DKLL01000110.1:0-244 GCA_002455755.1 Acinetobacter sp. UBA6641 | reverse complement strand
ACCTGATTAATATCAATTTGAGAAAGGGTTTTTTTCGCCTGCGCCTTTTTACCCGCTTCTGCCTGTAATATTCCTGTCCATACGACCCATTGCGGATTAGAATCGGTTTTCACAAAAGTTTTGGCCCAGTTCTCGGCGGCCTCAAATTTCTTTAAGTCTCGTAATGCCTTAATGACATATATCTTTCCATAGGTTGGAAATTGTTGACTTTTTATACCCTTAAGGTAGCGAATATCGGACTCTG
>DKLL01000158.1:3928-4558 GCA_002455755.1 Acinetobacter sp. UBA6641 | reverse complement strand
CCCGGACGTGGGGTGATTTTTATAATTTTTGCCGTATAAGTGCCGTTGCTTTCTTGACGAATTTCAAGAATGGCTTTTGATGAACCGGTTTTATCATCAATATTTTTCCAAGTCCCACTGATATCATTTGCAAAAGCAAAACTCGTCAATGAAGAGAAAAGCAGAGTTGCTAAAATTTTCATGTGATTCATTACCAAATTCCTTTTGATAAATTAATAGTCTGACCTAATCCAACAGTATATTTTTTAGCAGCATAAAGCAACATTAATGCTTTATTAATCACATTTTTTGTAAATAAAGTATAAACGTTGGCAGCCAAATGGCAGTAAATACAGCGTTCACAGCCATACCAAACGCGGCATAGCGTCCCGCCACACTGCCCCGTTGCCATGCCTGAGCAGTGCCAATGGCATGGGCAGCCAGACCTAAAGCCAGACCCGATGCGCGTTCATCATTAATATGGCGCAGAATCAAGGGAGAAAAGGCTGCACCAATTACCCCCGATAAAATCACAATAAGAATGACCATACTCATAGGTGCATGTAACAGGGTTGCAATATTAATGGCAATCGGTGTGGTTACGGCACGAGTAGCAAACGCCATAATGCTTGAATCGGTCATATGCAGCAA
>DKLL01000158.1:3641-3830 GCA_002455755.1 Acinetobacter sp. UBA6641 | reverse complement strand
CAATAATCAAAAACATCCCAATCACAATGACCGGAACTTGTGGCAGGCGTTTATTAATCGGTTTTGCGACAAGATAGGCAATCAGGGTGATGAAAAAACCGGAGAGTACTGCGAACATATTATTTCCCTATAACCAGCGCTTGGACATTTTTGCATAAATCCACAAGGGGATTAGGGTGCTGACAAACA
>DKLL01000158.1:0-3503 GCA_002455755.1 Acinetobacter sp. UBA6641 | reverse complement strand
ATTTATCTTTTTATTTCAAATTCTTCAAGCGGCCGCTCAAATTGTGCAGCCTTATGCCCCAGAATTTCATCTATGGGTAAATGCGCCTGTTTAATCAGCTGTTCAAGCTTTTGCGGTGCTATGATCACATGCAAATGCAGATTACCTACATTATCATAATTTTCAGATTGAATGACATTCAAAGCATACAATTGGGTGCGTAATTTGCCATATGCAGGCCTTAACACCAGCTCGAAACTTTGCATTTGACCCATCAGACATTCTTGCACCGCCTGGCGTAACAGGTCTAGTCCTTGCTGAGAATGCGCAGAAACATAGACACGATCCGGCAGGTGCGGTTTGGCATAGACAATTTTGGCATCTTCACCACTGAGATCAATTTTGTTGTAGACCCGCAGTACTGGCACATTGACGCCAATTTCTTTTAAAACGGATTCTACCGCTTCAATCTGTTCCAGCATATCCGGACTGCTAGAATCAATCACGTGAAGTAGCAAGGTTGCTTCCAGGGTTTCTTCCAAAGTCGCCTTAAAAGACTCGACTAAAGAATGCGAAAGATTGCGCACGAAGCCGACTGTATCGGCCAGTACCAAACGTCCAATCCCATCCCATTCCAAACGGCGCAGTGTGGGGTCCAAGGTTGCAAACAGCTGATCTGCCGCGTAAACATCGCTCTTGGCCAGAATATTAAACAGGGTGGATTTACCGGCATTGGTATAACCGACTAAAGAGACTGTCGGCACAGCGGCCTTTTGCCGTGCAACTCGGCCTTGCATACGGGTTTGACGAACTTTATCCAGTTTGGTTTTGAGTTGCCCCATGCGAATACGCAGTAAACGGCGGTCTGTTTCCAGCACGGTTTCACCCGGGCCACGTAAGCCAATCCCGCCTTTTTGACTGTCGAGATTACTTCGGCTACGCACTAAACGTGAGGAAAGGTGCTGTAACTGTGCCAACTCAACTTGCAGTTTACCTTCATAGGTACGGGCGCGTTGCGCGAAAATATCTAAAATCAGTTCGGTACGGTCAACCACACGGCATTGCATGATTTTCTCTAAATTACGGGCTTGGGCTGGGGTCAGGGAATGGTCGAAAATGACCAGGCTGGCCTCAAGGTCCTGTACCAGAGCGGCAATTTCTTCTGCTTTGCCAGAACCGATAAACAGTTTGGGATCAGGTCTTATACGTTGAGCGGTAACATGTTCTAGAATTTCAGCACCGGCAGATTCGGCCAATAAATGAAATTCTTCTGCATCCAGGTCGTCTAATTGCTGTACCGATACACTCACCAAGATTGTTCGTTCACTACCCTGATGTTGCTCAAAATATTCCACTAAGGATGATCTCTACTGCATGATTAAAGATTTATTTTAGTAGAAAAAGTGCAGGGATAGTGAAAAATAGCAAAAACTTAACAAAGCATCATAACAAGATATTCATTCAATAAAATATTGTTAGGCAAAGGAAGCAAGCAGATTTTAAGATGCCGATAACAGAAGCTGGGCTATTTTTCAGGCCGGTTTTGGGCATCCATATGGTTTGGTAAAACAGAAGGCTTATGGGTTTATCTTAGGCTTCATAGGAAAATAGCCAGTTTTGGTTGGTATGATCAATGCAAGATCAAAATGAACAGTATAGAATGACAGAAAATAAATGATTCAATGCTATAGCTGGTAATTAGTGATCAATCTATGACTCAATCCTCTGTAACTGAAACTTCATCGTTAAACAGCCTGTCTAAATTTTTCCTGTATAGCAAAAAGTTAGTGGCTGGCTTAGCGGCAATTATTCAAGGATTTTATCTGGTTTTTCGCCACCGTTTATATAAAGACCCGAATAACCCGTGTAATACCCGTTATGTACAGCATTTTTGCCGTCAGTTATGTAAAGTCTTTAACCTCGAAATTCAGGTACATGGCGTGATTCCACGTGAACCGGCTTTATGGGTGAGCANNGGTGGCACATTATTTATTAAACGTGGTTCTGGTGATTCGATTAAAATTAAAGAGCAAATTACCACATTTTTAAAGCAGGATATTCCGGTATTATTTTTTCCAGAAGCCACCACCTCAGATGGAAGCAAAATTAAAAAAATTTATGGCCGTATTTTAGGCTCTGCCATTGAAGCGAATCGTCCGGTGCAAATTTGCCTGATTTGTTATGTGAATCAGGATGGGCAACTGGATACGGTCGCGCCGTTTGTAGGTAATATCAGTTTTGCTGATCATGTCAAAAAAGTGCTGGCAATGCCTAAAGTCGCTGCACATTTAATGGCATTGCCGGCGATTGCCGTGCAAGGGCATACTGTTGAAAGCCTGACTCAGGAAGTGCAAACACAAATGACCGAAGGCCTAGCCCGATTACAGCAAAAGGTGCTCAAGCCTTCACCTTCAACACTTCTCGCCAAGCAGTCTTAAAGGCTTACATAAAACCTTCCAGCGGTAACCAGGAAATCATTTTNNATATTATTGTTGGCATCTAAAACCAGTTTGTAGGCATATTTAGCCAGATTTTGATTCATGGTTTGATGTACAGTTTTTGCCAGATTTGGACTGTCCAGCAATACGCCAATTTCTGTATTTAAATAGGCGGAACGTGGGTCAAAATTGAAAGATCCAATAAAAACCTGCTTTTGATCTACGGTCATGAGTTTGGCATGCAAGCTGGAACGGCTTAAACCTTTGATGTTGACCTTGGCTTTTTCTGCAATTTCCTTGGTATTGGCATTCAGGTTTTCGGTTTCCGGTACAGACAGAAACTCGTAGAGTTCGACATTGTTCTGGAGTAAATTCTTGCGATATTTGCCATAGAATGCATGGACCAGAGCCACGTCATTGGCTTTAAAGGAATTGGTCAGTACCCGGACATTGATATTGTTTTGAGCCAGATCACTCAGCATTTTTTCGCCTTTTTTTTCCGGGACNNGCTTTGACCCAGTCAAATTGAATACTGTTATTCAGCCAGTTTTCGAAAGCATGCGATCGGTTGGCTAAATCAAGATAATTTTGCACGCTAATGTTTTGAGAGTGTTCTTCCAGCTGTTGCTTCAGACTGTCAAAGCGTAATGAATAATGCCTTGGATTGACGATTTGCCTGACCGGAAATGCGTAATCATCATTCCAGTACTCATCAAAGGAATGAATGATTTCATCCGATGCAGCACCGACCAGCATGATATCGACATCGGAAAACTGGTAATTGTCACTGACGTTATAATACTGGTTACTCATATTGCGACCGCCAATCAGGGAAATCTGGTTGTCTGCAATAAAACTTTTATTATGCATGCGGCGGTTAATCCGTTTTAAATCCAGCACCATGTCCATGGCACGGTAATGTCTAAAACGGTAAGGATTATACAGGCGCACATCAATATTCTGATGCTGGTCGAGAGCCAGATAAATGCCTTCCATCTTTTTGGCATTGTTGTCATCCATCAGCAGACGAACCTTTACGCCTCGGTCAGCTGCTTTAATGATGGAATTTAGCGCCAGCGCCCCGAT
>DKLL01000159.1:1451-4238 GCA_002455755.1 Acinetobacter sp. UBA6641 | reverse complement strand
TATCTTAGAGAATTACATTAGTTTGAATTATTGATCAATTTTGGCTTTATTTTTGCCAAAGAATCTGTATGCTTTGTGTGCTTCTCGGGGGAGATATTTTTTAATGAAACTTACACAATTTTTTGCTACATGCGCATTGGCTTCTACTGCTGCGTTGACACAGGCTTCGCCAGTAGTATGGCAAGACTTCAGCTTGACTGGGCTTTATGGTGATCACTATAAAGTGGGTACTGAAGACCGTACGACCGTGACTGCAGAATATGCAGCTAAACTTAAATATTCTGATGTATTCTTCTTCGTTGACCATCAATTGGATGGCAATGATGAACAAAATACATATTTCGAATTAGCACCACGTTTAAGCTTAGGCGAAGTATCTGGAAAAAATCTTTCTTTTGGTCCAATTAAAGATGTCCTTATTGCGACAACCTGGGAACACAATGCAGGATACGATCAAAACCAAGAGTTTAATAACTTCCTGTACGGTATTGGTTTCGCTTTGGATATTCCATACACCCAGTATGCAAATGTGAGCTTCTATAAAGTAGATAACGATTCGAAATCAGCTTTCACTAAAGATGATTATCAAATGACGATCACTTATGCAGTTCCGTTTAAACTAGGTTCTGAAGATTTCCTGGTAGATGCCTTCCTGGATTGGTCAACAGCTGAAAAAGGTGCTCAAGCGAGCGAGCTGAACTGGCCCAGCCAGTACAAATGGAATGTTGGTAAACATATTTCACCTAAAACCAAACTATACGTGGGTGTTGAACACTCTGTGTGGAACAACAAATTTGGTATTCAAGGCGTCGATCAAAATGACGTCAGCGCACTTGTGAAATACCATTTCTAAATTCTAGTATGAAAAGGCAGAACTTCGGTTCTGCTTTTTTATTGCTGAAAATAAGATTTATTTTTAAACTCATGATTTTATTTATTCATTCGGCATATACTCATGGACTTTTTGATCCGTCCCGCCCAAGAACAAGACTTGGAACACATCCTCAAAATTTATAATGCCGAAATTTTAAATGGAACAGCGACTTGGAATAGTACAAAAAAGTCTATTCAAAATCTTCAAAACTGGTTTAACGATCTCCAGGTTCAACAATTTCCTTTATTTGTTGCTGAACATCGTGAATCTAAACAAATCGCAGGCTATGCCGATTATTCTTCTTTTCGTCAAATTCAGGGCTTTAAACAAACCGTTGAGCATTCGGTTTTTATTCATCCAGATTTCATCGGGCAAGGTCTAGGCAAAATGCTGATGCTGAAATTGATGGATCATGCCCGACAGAATAAGATCCATGTCATGATTGCTGCAATTGATCATGAAAATCAGGCATCCATTATATTGCATGAAAAATTAGGTTTTAAACAAACCGGCTATATGCCTGAGGTGGGACAGAAGTTTGGCCAATGGCGTGATTTGGTGTTGATGCAACGGATATTGGATTAAATTAAATTAAATTAAGAAAAAATAACGATTCAGTCACTGCTAAAAAAAGCCCGCATATTGCGGGCTTTTTTTAATTTAGAAGTAATGACTTAACTTAAAAAACTAAACTGCTAAATCCGCCAGATTGCCTTTCTGTTCTAACCAGTGTTTACGGTCAGAAGAACGTTTTTTCGCAAGTAACTTATCGAGTAGACCTGCGGTAAAATGCGCATCGTCCAGATCCAGCTGTACCAAACGACGAGTATTTGGATCCATCGTGGTTTCCCGTAACTGACTGGCGTTCATTTCACCCAAGCCTTTGAATCGGGTGATTTGTGGATTTTTGCTTTTACATTTTTTCAGGATGCTTTCCAGCTCTTCCTCATCCAGTGCATAGTGCACATCTTTAGCATCATCAATCCGGAATAAGGGCGGCATGGCCACAAACAGATGCCCTTCTTCGACCATGGCCGGGAAGTGTTTTACAAACAGGGCACAGAGCAGGGTTGCGATATGCAGACCATCTGAATCGGCATCAGCCAGAATACAGATTTTGCCGTAGCGCAGTTCTGACAGGTCGTCACTGCCCGGGTCAACCCCAATGGCAATGGCAATGTCATGCACCTCCTGAGAACCCAGCACCTCATCCGAAGATACTTCCCAGGTATTCAAAATTTTCCCGCGAATCGGCATGATTGCCTGGAAATTCTTGTCCCGTGCCTGTTTGGCAGAACCACCCGCAGAATCCCCTTCCACAATGAAGAGTTCTGATTCTTCCAAAGTATGTCCCACGCAATCCGCCAGTTTGCCCGGCAATGCCGGTCCGGAAACAATTTTCTTACGTTCAACTTTTTTTGCCGCTTTTAAACGGCGACCGGCTTTGGCTATTGCCAATTCGGCCAGCTGCATGGCAACGTCTGAGTTTTGATTCAACCACAATGCAAAGGCATCTTTGGCAATGTTCATCACAATGCCAGATGCTTCACGGCTCGACAAACGTTCTTTGGTTTGGCCTGAAAATTGTGGCTCCTGGAATTTTAACGACAGAATGTAATTCACCCCATCCCAGACATCTTCAGCAGACAATTTCAGATTACGCGGCAACAGATTACGCAGTTCACAGAACTCGCGCATGGCATCGGTCACACCTGAGCGTAAACCGTTAACATGTGTACCACCTTGCGCAGTAGGAATCAGGTTGACATAACTTTCCTGGATTTGTTCGCCGCCTTCGGCATTCCAGCAAATCGCAAATTCGGCACTGGCACGCTCAGCTTCGCCACCCGCTACAAAAGCAGGACTTGGAATGATTTCGCGGTCTTCCAGTTCATCCATTAAATAGTCGACCA
>DKLL01000159.1:0-1357 GCA_002455755.1 Acinetobacter sp. UBA6641 | reverse complement strand
TCGCACGTTTCGGGGCTTTACCTTGCAGCACTTCAAGCGGTGCAACCGGCTCGCCCTGTTCAAAGGCCATTTTATACAGGTTGCCCTGACGCTGTACTTCCACTTCTACACGCGTCGACAGCGCATTTACCACTGAAATCCCTACGCCATGCAAACCGCCGGAAAACTGGTAGTTATCGGTACTGAATTTACCGCCGGCATGCAGCTTGGTCAGAATGATTTCAATCCCGCTCTGGCCATATTCCGGATGGATATCCACCGGCATCCCCCGGCCATTGTCTTCAACCGACAGGGAACCGTCTTTATATACCGTGACGGTAATTTTGTTGGCATGTCCGGCAAGTGCCTCATCCACAGCATTATCAATGACTTCTTGTGCCAAATGGTTTGGACGAGTGGTATCGGTATACATACCCGGACGACGACGAACCGGATCTAAACCAGATAAAACTTCAAGTGATTGAGCCGTATATTGAGACACGTTGTACTGTTTCCTTAATTTATACAATCCGATAAAAACTGTAATGCCATCGGTATTTTGTCTGCGAAATTTTCCATCGCATGGTTGCCATTTGCTTCGGTAATCAGCAGGGACTGATGCGAAGCATGGCTATAATAGCGCTGTGCTTCACGATAATCCAAAACTTCGTCACCTTGTTGTAATAACACTAAAATTTTGTCTGCATCTTGCACAAATGGCACAGCCATCTGCTCAAGTTGATCAAGATGGGGATGATCGAGCGTCCATTCATTACTGACCACATAAGGAATCTGCTCGACACCAAACAAGTCGCGAAACAGTTGCCATGGTCGCATAGCGGGATTAATGAGAACAGCCGGCACGCCATACTTTGCGACCAGCTGTGTCGCATAAAAGCCGCCTAGACTGCTCCCTACCAGTACGACCTGATCCAAATTCTCAATCATGCCAGCCACATGCGCCATCGTCTGCTCGGGTGGCAGGTTAAGATCTGGCAGATGAACCTGAACATTGCTCAATTGCCGACAGTAGTCTTTAATTTGCTGTCCTTTTACCGATAAAGAACTGCTTTGAAATCCATGTAAATAAATGATGTTCATGGTTTTTATTGTATCATTGTGAAATTTATACTAGATTTATTTTATACACAAATCTCAGTTATTCATCTGTTTTAATGTAGATAAAACCCCAATTGTCAGACAAAAAAATTAATCCCAAGACTCAATCATCGTTATTGTAAAAGCTGTTCGAGACGAACGATATCAAATGAAAAGCTAAGAATTTATACCGTGATCCCAAGAAAAAATAAAGTGTATGGGAGACATGGTCAGAAAAAGGACAGGATCAGATGCCGAGTTTAACCCCATTACATGAAAC
>DKLL01000141.1:376-14078 GCA_002455755.1 Acinetobacter sp. UBA6641 | reverse complement strand
GACGTTTTTTATTTGTGGTTCCAGCAGCAATTATTAAAGCAAAATCCAGATTATTTAATGGTCGAGCAACGAATTGACTACTGGGAAAATAAATATCCTTCTTTGCCTGTCTTTACCTTTGCAAAATGGCATGTATATACCGCTACTGTAAGAACGGTAGAAGCTGATCAATTACTTGAATTATACCCTGATAACGTGATGATGAATTATTTAAGAATTAAGGCAACTTTAAAAGATCAGGATGATTTGATTAAACAGTTAAATTTAATTTTTGAAAATAATTCAAATTTTGTTGAAATAAAAATATAAGGTAAGAAATATGCTTTCCCTGTCCGATTATCCGGTAATTTATGATCAGTCTGTGGCCTGGGGTGATATGGATGCCTTTGGTCATGTCAACAATGTGATGTATTACCGTTATATCGAGAGTGCCCGTATTTTCTATATGGATGCGCTGAATATTTTTGAACAGGAGGTATATACGGTGGTGGCTTCTAACCAGTGTAAATATATCAGTCCAGTATTTTATCCAGATCGGCTTAAAATTGGTGTACGTGTTGAGGAAATTCGTAATAGTGCATTTCGTATGAGCTATTTATTATGGAGCGAAATGCAGCAAAAAAATGTTGCCTGGGCAGAGGCGGTTATTGTCTGCGTAAATAAGGAAACTATGCTTAAAACGGAAATACCTGAAATTATTCGTTATAGAATTTCAGAAATTGAGTTAAAGGTAAAACATTTTATTTAAATTAAATCCTTTATAAATAGCAAGCTGTAAAATCTGATTGGCTAATTGTTGTTTATTTAAAAAATTGTATTGAATGTTTTAAATAATAAAAATATTATGGGCTTGTTTTAAATAAAAAAATATAAAACCTGTTGTGGAGTTAATATGATGCCGGATATCAGTAATTTATCTGTTGAAGAGTTAAAACGTTTACAAGTTGAAGCAGAATCATTAATTGCTTCTAAAAAAGATCAAGCAGTTGAAGATGCTTATCAGCAAATTTTAGATATTGCCGATAACGTAGGTTTAACCATTGAACAAATCTTGGAATTTGGTTCAACTAAACGTAAGAAAAGTACACGCAAATCTGTAGAGCCGCGTTACCGCAGCAAAAAGAATTCAGCTGATACCTGGACTGGTCGTGGTAAACAACCCCGCTGGTTGGTTGCAGAACTTGAAAGTGGTGCAAAACTGGAAGATTTTCTCATCTGATGGAAATATTCATCAGATAGTCATCCAACTGGATTAAATTAAAAAAACCAGGCTTTTAAGCGTGGTTTTTTTATGTCTATTTTTATCACTTGGAATTGGCGTTGAGGCAAAAGTGTGCATAATGGAGATAGAAATATAATATTAGCGTTAAGGGAAGAATAATTGATTATGTGGGTCGTGATGGGATGATAAACAAACCCAAATATATCACGTGGTGGATTTTCTCCATCAGTGTCTTTTTCATGTTCGTATTACTCCAAATTCCAGCGGCTTGGCTCATTTCAAAATTTTATAAAAACAACCAGGTCTTGCAAAATGTAAGCGGTAATATTTGGCAAGGGCAGGCTGATTGGCAGAAGGGGAATTTAACCGGATCGTTGAGTTGGAAAACACGTCCTCTGGATATTTTTTTGCTGCGTTTAGGGGCGAAGGTGGAAATCCATAGTGGACACACTCAGCTTGATGTGATTGCCGGATATGGCTTGGGCAAAAAAATAACGATTCATGACTTAAATGGTCAGATCGCTCCTGAAACTCTAAAAAATCTGGTGGAATGGCAGTGGCCTGCTAATCCTATCCAACTTCAGAATGTAAATTTTAATTTTAAAAAACAACAGGGCTTTGCCAATGCCGAAGGTCAGTTGCAATGGGTCGGTGGCGAGCTGCTTTATACCTATGCCCAGCGTCAGGATCGGATGAATATCCCTTCATTGAAAGGAAAATTGTCGGATGAAAATAATAAGCTGGTCTTTGATATTCGGGATCAGCGTGATCAAAAACTGATGGCCTTGGAGCTGGATCAAAACTTGATGCTTGATGTGCAACTGACTCAGCGTTTGTTGCTAAATATGCCTTCTTATAATGGTAAAGCTGGTTTGGACACCTATGTGATCAGTTCACGTCAACCTTTGTTTAAAGGTGGCTTCTAATGAATCAGTGGATGGAAAAAATTCAACAATTCAATTGGAAACAGGCAGACCGGCTTGCTCCCTTATTATTGATCCTGCTGATTTTATATTTATGCTGGAAATTGGCCAACATTTTTTGGCTGCTGGTAGCACCGCCACAGGTCATGCAGCTGGAACGGGTTGAACTGGGTTCACAGCAGCCGCAAGTCCCCAATATTGCTTCATTTGCCCTGTTTCAGGAAGCAGGCAGATCAGTGGCTGCAGAAGACAATGTTAACTTGATTTTGCAAGGTGTGGTCGTGGGTTATCCAAGTCAGTTTTCTTCTGCTGTGATTAAAGTCAATGATCAGTCCGATCGCTATCAGGTGGGTGAGAATATTGCACCGACCTCCTATCAGCTGGCGGAAGTGTATTGGGATCGGGTGGTGTTGCGTCAAAGCAATGGCACGACGCGAGAACTGCAATTTAAAGGTATTGAAAATGGTCTGGATCAAAGCATTGTTCCGCCTGTAGCAACGACTGGCCTGGCTACCAATAATCAGGCTACGCCAACCCTGCCAAGCCAGGAACAAAATGCTTTGGGCCAGGCAGTGCAGAAAATACAGGAAGATCGTGATCAGTATTTAAAAGATATGGGGATCAATGCAGCAGGTGGGGGTTATGAAGTCACAACAAGAACGCCTGCGGCATTGCGCAGTAAGCTGGGACTACAACCCGGTGACCGGATCATGTCTTTAAATGGACAGGCTGTGGGGCAAGGGCAAAGCGATGCCCAGCTGCTGGAACAGGCCCGCCGTGAAGGTCAGGTCAAAATAGAAATAAAGCGTGGTGATCAAGTGATGACCATTCAACAAAATTTTTAAGTGATGCATCGTCACCTTACAGGATTAGGAAGCACGGAACTTTATGGCTTTATTTAATCATCGTCCAGTTTGGGCTTTATTCGCGGCTGCACCCCTTATTGCTATGGTGAGTACCTCTACTCATGCGCAAACATGGAAAATCAACTTAAGAGATGCTGATTTAACTGCATTTATTAATGAAGTGGCCGATATTACCGGGAAAAATTTTGCTGTTGATCCACGTGTACGCGGCAATGTCACGGTCATTTCCAATAAACCTTTAAATAAAGCCGAAGTCTATGATTTATTTCTGGGGGTATTGAACGTGAATGGGGTGGTTGCCATTCCTTCAGGCAATACCATCAAGCTGGTCCCGGATAGCAATGTTAAAAGCTCGGGTGTTCCTTTTGACAGCAAGCACCGTGCGACTGGTGATCAAATTGTGACGCGGGTGATCTGGCTGGAAAATACCAACCCGAATGACCTGATCCCTGCGATCCGCCCATTGATGCCGCAATTCGCCCATTTATCTGCGGTAGCGGGAACCAATGCGCTGATTGTGTCAGACCGTGCCAGCAATATTTATCAGCTGGAAACCATTATCCGTAACCTGGATGGTACCGGACAAAATGATATTGAGGCGGTAACGCTACAATCCAGTCAGGCTGAAGAAATGATTGGTCTATTGGAATCCATGAGCTCTACCGGCGCAGCGCGAGATTTAAAAGGTTCACGGATCCGAATTATTGCCGATACCCGCACCAACCGGATTGTGCTGAAAGGTGATACTGCAACACGCAAACGCATCCGTCAGATGATTGAAATGCTGGATGTGCCGGCAGCAGACCGTTTGGGTGGACTCAAGGTCTTTCGCCTAAAATATGCCAGTGCCAAAAATCTGGCGCAAATATTACAGGGTCTGGTGTCTGGCCAGGCGGTAGCAGGTTCATCCAGTTCAAATAGTTCATCAAGCAATAATGTGATGAATAATTCAAACAATAACAATTCTGGCAGTAGTTCATCCAGCAGCAGTTCTTCCGGTATTTCGACCCCAGGGATTAATTTGGGTGGCGGATCTAACAGTAACAATCAAAATAGTATCACCAGTTTTAATGGCAATGGCGTCAGTATTATTGCCGATGACAGCCAAAATTCATTGGTCGTTAAAGCCGATCCGCAGTTGATGCGCGAAATTGAATCGGCCATTCAGCAACTGGATATCCGTCGTCAGCAGGTTCTGATTGAAGCTGCGATTATTGAATTGGAAGGCAATGATGCCGATCAGTTGGGCGTGCAATGGGCATTGGGTGATCTGAACAGCGGTATTGGCTTGATCAACTTTAGCAATGCAGGAGCGAGTATCGCTTCGCTTGCTGCCGGATATGTAGCGGGCGGGGCAGCGGGTGCTGCTGCAAAACTGGGAACCGGAACCTCACTGGTATTGGGCGATTATAAAGAAGGCGATAATGGCTCACGTAAACTTTACGGTGCCTTAATTCAGGCCTTAAAGAGCAAAACCAAGTCCAATTTGCTGTCGACACCTTCCATTGTCACCATGGACAATGAAGAAGCCTATATTGTGGTGGGGCAGAACGTTCCATTTGTAACAGGTTCAGTCTCGACCGGTGCAGCCGGTGTGGCCAACCCTTATACCACGGTAGAACGTAAGGATGTCGGTGTCACTTTAAAGGTGGTGCCGCATATTGGCGAGGGCGGTTCGGTCCGTCTTGAAGTTGAGCAGGAAGTTTCTGCTGTACAGCCCAAAGGTGAAGCACAAGATTTAATTACCAGCAAGCGTGCTATCAAGACTTCGATTCTGGCTGAACATGGTCAGACCATTGTGTTGGGTGGCTTGATTTCCGATAACTCAATTCATTCGCGTCAGTCGGTACCGGGTTTAGGCGCAATCCCAGGCTTGGGACGTTTATTCCGTGCCGATGCCAAATCCAATGAGAAGCGCAATTTGCTGGTATTTATCCACCCAACCATTGTTGGAGATAATAATGATGTACGCCGTTTGTCGCAGCAGCGTTACGGCCAGTTATACAGCTTGCAGCTGGCCATGGATCAGGATGGCAGTTTTGCCAAATTACCGGAAAAGGTAGAAGATATCTATCAGCAGCGACTTCCGGTCACGCCATCGGCACCGAAAGTTTCTCAATATCAAACCCTGCCATCGGCAACCCAGAATCAACCGAAGGCGGCTACTTTTAGTACGCCGGTTGCGATTGAACCGGCCGTGCAAAAACAAAAGGTGGTTATGCCGGTGACTGAGGTTGAAAAAACCAGGAATACCGTAACTAAGACCACAATTCGTTCCGGCTCTTAACAGAGTGGGTAAAGAATTGAATATTTGCCATGATATGATGATGAAAAATCACAAAGAGAAGTGCATTTCATGACTTGGAAAATACAAGCAATTACCGGTGAATTAACGGGACAAGAAATCAGCATCGACCGTGATATGTTGGTCGGTCGCCATCAGAGTGCAGATATCGTATTGCAGGCAGGGGAAATTTCACGCAAGCATGCGGCTTTCTTGCTCAAAGACCAGGCCTTATGGGTACAAGATTTGAACTCATCAAATGGCACCTTTATTAATGATGTGCGGATTGAGCATGAAATCTTGTTGAAAGAAGGGGATATTGTTCAGTTTGCAGGTTTGAAATTTTCCGTGCTTGCACCGCCTAAAGATATTGCGCCTGCGTTGAATGAAACCGAAATTGTGCTAACCAGCGAGCAGCCTTCAGAAGCAGGGGTAGTTTCTGAAACAGCCGCAACCGTATCCGTTGAACCGGAAACAAAGACTGTGGCCCAGCAAATGAATGATCAGGGTATGCCGGAACTGACCGAGCGTGATCGCAGCGTCAATGTTACGCGTGATGGTATGCCGCAAGGGGTGGCCATCCCTAAACCTGCGCCAATCCCAGAAGGTGTGGACTTGAGTGCCATTCCTGAAAAGCAGGCACCCATCGCGGTGGAAACACCGGTATCACGTGTAGAGCAGGCCAAAGAAGAGCAGAAAAATGCATCCGTGGGTCTAATCTCCATTGTTGTATTGATTATCCTGGCAATCATGGCGTGGTTATTCTTTAAATAAGCCTGCATGCGACATACAATGAAGGCATGCAATCGCATGCCTTCATTGTATGGGTATGAGCTAAAATAAATCGTGAGAGGAAAAGGATGTCTGTAGCAAAACTTGCAAGCCGTGAACTGATTTTATTTGATCTGGATGGCACTTTGGTTGACTCAGCATCGGACTTATACCGTGCCATGAACATGAGCCTGAATGTCTTGCAATTACCGACCGTGACCGAGCAACAGGTGCGTACCTGGATAGGTAAGGGAACTGCTCTTTTTTGCCACAGTACTTTGCAATATCTCACCGGCAAGGTTGACCCTGAGCAACATCAACAATTGCTGGCGACTTTTTTAAGTATTTATAATGCAGATCCCTGCGTAGATACCCGGCCTTTTAATGGGGTGGTTGAGTTTCTCGATTGGGGTCTAGCCAACAATAAGCAAATGATTTGTGTCACCAACAAACCCGAACAGCCGGCACGTGCGATTGTCGAAGCGCTGGGCTTGAGTCATTATTTTGTCGATGTGATTGGCGGAGACCGTTTTGATGAGCGTAAACCTCATCCACGGCAGCTGCTGTTTTGTGTTGATGAGTATGATGTCACTGCGGCAGAAACCTTAATGATTGGTGATTCCAGCAATGATGTAGAAGCGGCAAGACGTGCAGGAGTTGATTGTATTGTGGTGAGCTATGGCTATAATCATGGTGAAGATATTCATGATTGCCAGCCGCAACAAGTGGTTGATGATTTAACAGAATTACTTGTGCAATAAGTGAAAATTAAGGATAGTGGAATGAGAAAGTGTATGGATTTTCGATGGCGAAACTAAGTCAGACTACAGCAAAACAAATTTAAACCAGCCATATCGAAAACATATAGAGAATACTCATGACTACTCAAACTCAGTTCGAGCAATTAAAATCTGATGGTTACAACTTAATTCCGGTTTATCGTCAGCGTTTGGCCGACACTGAAACCCCATTATCCGTATTTGCGCGTTTGAAAGACCACAGCCAGGCCTATTTGTTTGAATCGGTGGAAGGCGGGGAGAACTGGGCGCGTTACTCCATTATCGGTTTGGGTGAGTCTACCGTCTTTTCATGCAATCGCGGTATTTTAACCATTCAGCAGGTAGATGGCTCCGTTGAGACTCAGACTTGTAGCGACCCCTTCCAGTATATTCGTGATTTTCAAGCCCAGTTCAATGTGCCGACGCAACAGGATTTGCCTGATTTGCCAAGTTTTACCGGCGGTCTGGTCGGTTATTTCGGCTATGATTCGGTACGCTATATTGAACCGCGCCTAAAAAATGTGCCGGAAGCTGATCCGGTCGGTTTGCCTGATATCTGGATGATGCTGTCAAAAACCGTGATTGTGTTTGATAACCTAAAAGATACTTTGTTCCTGATTGTACATGCAGATGTCAATGACCCTGAAGCCTATGCCAAGGCCCAGGCCCAGTTGGATGAGCTGGAAAATACGCTGGCAACCCCGATCAGCCTGCAAGCCAAAAAACATACTGCTCCCCATTTTGAGTCTTTAACCGGGCACGACAAGTTTATCGAGTCGATTGCCAAGGTGAAGGAATATATTAAAGCGGGTGATGTGATGCAGGTGGTGCCGGGGCATCGTATGGTCTCGGACTTCGATGGCGAACCTTTACAGGTGTATCGTGCACTGCGTCATCTCAATCCATCGCCGTATTTGTTCCTGGTGCAGGGGCAAACCCTAGACAATAAAAAGCCATTCCATATCGTCGGTTCTTCACCGGAAATTCTGTCGCGTCTGGAAAATGGCATTGCGACCGTTCGTCCTTTGGCGGGTACACGTCCGCGCGGCAAAACCAAAGAAGAAGATCTGGCCCTTGAACAAGACCTGCTTTCTGATGAAAAAGAGATTGCCGAGCATTTGATGCTGATTGACCTGGGGCGTAACGATGTTGGCCGTGTATCAAAAATCGGGAAAGTGCAGGTCACGGATAAAATGGTGATCGAACGTTATTCACATGTCATGCACATTGTCTCCAATGTACAAGGGGAGGTACGTGATGATGTCGATGCGCTGGATGTATTTAAAGCCACTTTCCCTGCAGGCACGCTTTCTGGTGCACCCAAAATCCGTGCCATGGAAATTATTGACGAAGTCGAGCCGGTTAAACGCGGAATTTTTGGTGGAGCTGTGGGTTATTTAGGCTGGCATGGTGAAATGGACATGTCGATTGCCATCCGAACCTGTGTAATTCGCGAAAATAAGGTCTATGTTCAGGCTGGCGCAGGTCTGGTTTATGACTCAAATCCCGAATCTGAATGGAATGAAACCCAGATAAAAGCTCGCGCAGTGATCAAAGCGGTTGAATTATCATCAAACGGGTTGATTTTATGAGTTTTTGACGGTTTTTTTGAAAAAAACACTTGCACGGATTCTAAGTTTTGCTAAACTGCACACCGTTCCGATACGAAACGTACGAAACACTAAGAAACGCCGGCATAGCTCAGTTGGTAGAGCAACTGACTTGTAATCAGTAGGTCCACAGTTCGAATCCGTGTGCCGGCACCATCTTAGAGAGTTTGAGTAGTGGGGTAAAAGAACGACACTGAAGTAAGTGTAAAATGGTGAGATTCCCGAGCGGTCAAAGGGAACAGACTGTAACTCTGTCGCGTAAGCTTCGAAGGTTCGAATCCTTCTCTCACCACCAATTTTAAGACTTCAATAAGTGGTTTGTACCAACATCGTGCGGGAGTAGCTCAGTTGGTAGAGCGGTAGCCTTCCAAGCTACATGTCGCGAGTTCGACCCTCGTCTCCCGCTCCATTGAAGTTTTTATTTGCTCTTATAGCTCAGTGGTAGAGCACTCCCTTGGTAAGGGAGAGGTCTCGAGTTCAAATCTCGATAAGAGCTCCAGATACAGTTTGGCAACTTTGTTGCAGTGATTTAAAAAAGCAGGCTTATTAGTCTGCTTTTCAAGTATTGGGTGTTTGGTTTTTTAAAGCGATAAGTCGATGCTGGGTTTTACTCAGAATTGTGTTCGACGTAAACGAGGAATATAAACATGGCTAAGGCTAAGTTTGAACGTAACAAACCACACGTTAACGTGGGTACAATTGGTCACGTCGACCATGGTAAAACAACTTTAACTGCTGCGATTGCAACGATTTGTGCAAAAACTTACGGCGGTGAAGCGAAAGATTACGCAGCAATTGACTCTGCACCAGAAGAAAAAGCACGTGGTATTACAATTAATACTTCACACGTAGAATACGATTCTCCAACTCGTCACTACGCTCACGTAGACTGCCCGGGACACGCCGATTATGTTAAAAACATGATCACTGGTGCTGCTCAGATGGACGGTGCGATCCTTGTATGTGCTGCGACTGACGGTCCTATGCCACAAACTCGTGAACACATCCTTTTGTCTCGCCAGGTAGGTGTACCTTACATTCTTGTGTTCCTGAACAAGTGTGACCTTGTAGACGACGAAGAATTGCTTGAATTGGTAGAAATGGAAGTTCGTGAACTTCTTTCTACTTATGACTTCCCAGGTGATGACACTCCAATCATCCGTGGTTCAGCTTTAGCTGCACTAAATGGTGACCAAGGTCAATATGGCGAATCTGCTGTAATCGAATTGGTTGCTGCACTTGATTCTTACATTCCTGAACCAGAACGTGCGATCGACAAAGCATTCTTGATGCCAATCGAAGACGTATTCTCTATCTCAGGTCGTGGTACAGTAGTAACTGGCCGTGTTGAATCTGGTATCGTGAAAGTAGGCGAAGAAGTTGAAATCGTTGGTATCAAAGATACAGTTAAAACAACTGTAACTGGCGTAGAAATGTTCCGTAAATTGCTTGACGAAGGTCGTGCAGGCGAGAACTGTGGTGTTCTTCTACGTGGTACTAAACGTGAAGACGTTCAACGTGGTCAAGTACTTGCTAAACCAGGTACAATCAAGCCGCACACTAAATTCGATGCAGAAGTATACGTACTTTCTAAAGAAGAAGGTGGTCGTCACACTCCATTCCTTAACGGTTACCGTCCACAATTCTATTTCCGTACAACTGACGTAACTGGTGCGATCCAATTACAAGAAGGCGTGGAAATGGTTATGCCTGGTGACAACGTAGAAATGTCAGTAGAATTGATCCACCCAATCGCAATGGACCCAGGTCTACGTTTTGCGATCCGTGAAGGTGGTCGTACAGTTGGTGCTGGTGTTGTTGCTAAAGTAACTGCATAATAGCAACCATAAGTTGAAATTACAGATCGGGGACTTAAGTTCCCGATTTGTACTAAGTAGGTCAGTAGTTCAATTGGTAGAGCGTCGGTCTCCAAAACCGAATGTTGGGGGTTCGAGTCCCTCCTGGCCTGCCATTTTTTTAAAAAAAAGCTTGATGCTGGTTAAATTGTCATATAATAAGTCGCGAAGCCTACGACGAGTACAAAAATGTCGAATGATAAATCGCGTGACGCCTTAAGCGAAGCGCCAATTCCACAAAGAAATAATCCTGCTGAAGTTGTTAATTCTGGTTCCCCGCTAGATATAGCTCTATGGGTTATTGCATTGATTTTATTGATTGGTGCGACCATGGTGGGTCAGTATTTGCCAGCGTATTGGGCACCAGCAAATAATGTTTGGATGCGCGTTGCAGTAATTTTGGCTTGTATCCTAGTGGCTTTAGGTTTATTATACGCCACCCATCAAGGCAAAGGCTTTGTTCGATTGTTGAAAGACGCTCGAATTGAGCTGCGTCGTGTGACTTGGCCGACTAAGCAGGAAACAGTGTCCACATCCTGGCATGTTCTTGCTGTTGTTGTAATCGCCGCCATTGTTTTATGGTGTTTCGATTACATTTTAGGCTGGTTAATGAAGTTTTTTATCGGGTAAAAGAGCTATGAAACGTTGGTACATTATTCATGCCTATTCAGGTTATGAAAAACAAGTGATGCGTTCACTTAATGATCGAATCCAGCGTAGCGCTGTAGCCGATAGCTTTGGTGAAGTCCTGGTTCCTACCGAAGAAGTGGTAGAGATGAAGGATGGCAAGAAGCGTAAATCAGAGCGTAAATTCTTTCCAGGCTATGTGTTAGTCGAAATGGAAATGAATGATGATACTTGGCACATTGTTAAAGAATGTCCAAAAGTATTAGGCTTTATTGGTGGTACGGCTGAAAAACCGGCTCCAATTACGCAAAAAGAAGCTGATGCGATTCTTGCGCGTGTACGCAATACTGGTGAAGCACCTCGTCCTAAGACAATGTTTGAGCCAGGTGAAGAATTACTCGTTATTGATGGTCCATTCACCGACTTTAAAGGCGTGGTGGAAGAAGTTCTTTACGAGAAGTCACGTTTAACGTTGACAATCAATGTATTCAATCGTCCAACTCAGGTTGAGCTCGAATTTCGCCAAGTCGAAAAAGCGAACTGATTTAAGCTGGATTGAAGACGCCCGATTTGTAATGGATCGGGCATTGTTGTTGTAACAGTCTTGTTACATAAATAATGTTGGGGAGCCTAGCGGCGTTTGTACCCAGAGGTAATTTGAAATGGCTAAGAAGATTGACGGCTATATCAAGCTGCAAGTTCCAGCTGGTAAAGCGAATCCATCTCCACCGATTGGTCCTGCACTAGGTCAACGTGGTGTTAACATCATGGCATTCTGTAAAGAATTCAATGCTGCTACACAAAAAGTTGAAGCTGGTCTTCCAATTCCTGTAGTGATCACTGTGTACAACGACAAGTCGTTCACATTCATCATGAAAACTCCACCTGCTGCGATTCTTCTTAAGAAAGCTGCTGGTATTCAAAAGGGTTCAGCTGTACCTAACAAAACTAAAGTTGGTAAGTTGACTCGCGCTCAATTAGAAGAAATTGCGACTACTAAAGAACCAGATTTAACTGGTGCTGATTTAGACGCACGTGTACGTACCATTGCTGGTTCTGCGCGTTCTATGGGCTTGGAAGTGGAGCTATAAGACATGGCTAAATTAACTAAACGTCAAAAAGCCATTGCTGCTGCTGTAGAAGCACACAAAGTTTATACTTTGGAAGAAGCAGTACAAGTTTTAACTAACCTTCCTGCTGTTAAATTCAAAGAATCTTTGGATGTTTCAGTAAACCTAGGTGTTGACCCTCGTAAATCTGACCAAGTTGTTCGTGGCGCGACTACACTTCCTGCAGGTACTGGTAAAACTGTACGTGTTGCTGTGTTTGCTCAAGGCGCTGCTGCTGAAGCTGCTAAAGCTGAAGGCGCTGACATCGTTGGTTTTGATGACCTTGCTGAAAGCATTCAAGCGGGTAACCTTGACTTTGACGTAGTGATTGCTGCTCCAGATGCAATGCGCGTTGTTGGTAAGTTGGGTACGATTCTTGGTCCACGTGGCTTAATGCCAAACCCTAAAGTGGGTACAGTAACTCCTGACGTAGCTGGCGCTGTTAAAAATGCTAAAGCTGGTCAAGCACGTTACCGTGTAGACAAAGCGGGTATCATCCACGCTGCGATCGGTCAAGTTGGCTTTGAAGCTGCTGCTGTTCGTCAAAACGTTGAAGCGCTTATCGCTGACCTTAAGAAAGCAAAACCTGCTACTTCTAAAGGTGTTTACATCAAAAAGATCACTTTGAGCTCAACTATGGGTCCTGGTCTTACTATTGATGTAGCAAACGTTTCTAACTAAGTTTTAACTTAGACAGAATTTTAAAGCCCTGAGTGAAAATCAAAGCGCTGCTTTGATTTTCACGCAAGAAACGCTCCGTCTCTTGCGAACTTAGGCAAACTTTGAATTGATAAATGTAAATTTGTCAGCGTCAAAGACCTCAGGCGAGGGGAGTTTTATGCTTCTCTCTTAATACTCCAGCCTGCGTAGACGCGGTGGTGTGATTTGTTCATCCTCCGCGTGTGAGTCCAGTAATGGTCTCGCGAATTGGGAGTGTACTTCGCGTAAGTACATAAATCACCGTTAGGAGGTTTTACAATGGCTCTTCTTATCGAAGGCAAAAAACAGATCGTAGCTGAAGTAGCTGAAGTTGCTTCTACTGCATTTGCTGCTGTTGTTGCTGACTATCAAGGTTTAACTGTTGAGCAATTAACTGCTCTTCGTGTTGAAGCTCGTAAGTTAGGTGTTGCTACACGTGTTGTACGTAATACTTTGGCTAAACGCGCTCTTCAAGATACTCAATTCAATATCTTGAACGACAACCTTGTTGGCCCAACAATCTTAGCTTTCTCAACTTCTGAAGACGACATGGGTGCTGCTGCTCGTTTGTTCGAAGAATTTGCGAAAACTAACAAAGCATTTGAACTTAAAGCTGCTGCATTTGACGGTAAAGTTTATCAAGGTGCTGAAGTTAGCGTAATCGCGAATCTTCCGAACCAAGAAAAAGCGCTTACTATGCTTGCAAACGTTCTTCAAGCTCCTATTTCGAAATTGGGTCGCCTTATTACAGCGCTCAAAGAGAAAAACGAGTCAGAAGCTGCATAAGCTTAAATTCACTTTCACACCATTCAATACCCATTTGGAGTTACTCTCATGGCTTTAACAAACGAAGAAATCTTAAACGCAGTTGCTGAAAAAACTGTTCTTGAACTTGTTGAACTTATTTCTGCTTTTGAAGAAAAATTCAACGTATCTGCTGCTGCTGTAGCTGTAGC
>DKLL01000141.1:0-157 GCA_002455755.1 Acinetobacter sp. UBA6641 | reverse complement strand
GTTTACTTTCCGAGGACTCCAGATGGCATACTCATATACCGAAAAGAAACGGATCCGTAAGAATTTTGGTAAATTGCCTAGCGTCATGGATGCTCCGTACTTGCTTTCGATTCAGGTCGACTCGTAGCGAACATTCTTACAAGATGGCAAAACACCA
>DKLL01000265.1:3163-3570 GCA_002455755.1 Acinetobacter sp. UBA6641 | reverse complement strand
CGGATAATTTTATTGGCCAGCTTTTCGCCCATCTTCAAACGTGCCTTATACACTGAAATGCCATCGATGATTGCATCGGGACGTGCAAAATACACATATTCAAAGATACAAGGACGATATTCAGGATTGGTAGCACATTGCTTGCTGAACAACTCACCTTCTGAACTAATGAAAATGGCTTCACCCGGTTCAATATCGCGTTCCACCTTAAAACCTAAAGCGGTAATCGCCACAGACTCGGAAGCAATAATATATTCGGTGCCTTTTTCAGTTTCACGCGAACCATAAATCAGCGGACGAATACCATTCGGGTCACGAAAACCGACCAGGCCATGGCCAGTAATCATGGCCACCACGCCATAAGCACCCTTGCAGCGCTCGTGTACACGTGTCACCACATCAAAAAT
>DKLL01000265.1:0-3133 GCA_002455755.1 Acinetobacter sp. UBA6641 | reverse complement strand
TATGACGGGTATGGAATACATCTCGTACCATGCCATTATCTTTACGCAAGAATAAACGGCCATTATGGCAAGTTACTATCCCAGCTGCATCCTGTCCACGATGTTGTAACATCGTTAACGCATCAAACAACATTTGGTTAACAGGTGATTTACCAGCTATACCAACTACTCCACACATAGCAACCTCGCAAACAAGCTAGGATTAATAAAAAGGATTATTTGTTGATTCGCCTGTACGCGCTGCATGCTTCTGCGTTTTTTCAGGCGATGGGCCAGAAGATGGCACTGCATCTTCAGACTTGATATGAGAAAGCGCCCCTTGCGCCGCTTCTTTAGAAAGTTCGGTCGCCCAGGGTGCATAAGGAATAAGAAGCTGTACAAATTTAGATTGTTTCCAGTGGGGAGAACTTTCCACCCAAGGACCAACGCCCTGCATGGTAATGAGTACAATCAGTAAACCCTTTAAAGAACCAAAAGCACCGCCCGCCAGACGGTTGAGTGGACCAAGCTTGAGACTCTTCAATACTTTGTTCAGCAATGCAGTAATAATCCAGGTTAAGACCACCATCACCAATACAATAAATGCAAAAGCTGCTATTTTCTGTACTACCGGATCTCCACTGAGTGAAACCATCGAAGGTGCCAGGATAGTTGCATATTTTGCCCCGATGACCAGTGCAAAAATCCATCCTACCAAGTTCGCAAAGGCTGAAACCAATCCTTTTCGCAAACCGTTGATCCCTCCAATGAGCAAAATAACCAGTATGAAGATATCCAGTGTATTCATGGCGTGTTTAAAGCATCAACGCAATCTTTAACCAGAGTTGGGCCTGTATATATGAGGCCACTATAAATTTGTACAAGGCTGGCACCTGCCTGTTGTTTCGCAACGGCCTGCTCGCCTGACAAAATTCCGCCTACACCAATTAATGGAATCTGCCCTTTTAATACTTTAGCAAAAGCTGCAAGACAAGCTGTACTTTTTTCAAATACCGGCGCACCAGACAGCCCTCCTGCTTCATTGCCATGTTTCAGATTTTCCACACCTTCACGTGACAAGGTTGTATTGGTGACAATCAAACCATCAATTTTAAATTGGATCAATTGTCTCGCAATAAACTGAATATCTTCCTGAGTCAGATCAGGCGCAACTTTCAGCACTAAAGGCACATAGTGCTGATGCTCTTCCGCCAGTTCAAGCTGACGCTTTCTTAAAGTTTGTAACAGCTCAGTGAGGGCGTCGCCGCTTTGCAGGCTACGCAAGTTTTTGGTATTGGGTGATGAAATATTGACGGTGATATAAGACGCGTAGTTATACACTTTTTCCAGGCAAATCAGATAGTCGTCAACTGCATTTTCAACTGGAGTATCGGCATTTTTACCAATATTAATGCCTAAAATGCCTTTGAATTTTGCAGCTTTGACATTTTCAACCAGTTTGTCTACTCCATCATTATTAAAACCCATACGGTTAATAATGGCTTTAGCTTCAGGTAGACGGAATAAACGGGGATGCGGATTGCCCGCCTGCGGGCGCGGTGTAATGGTTCCAATTTCGATAAAACCAAACCCCAGTCCAGCCAGGGCATCAATATAAGCGCCATTTTTGTCTAAACCAGCGGCTAAACCTACCGGATTGGGAAACTCAATCCCCATACAGGTCACAGGTTTGGACGCTACGTTTTGACGCATCATGCCCATGCGATGAGCTGATTTCAATAACGATAATGTTAGCTCATGTGCACGCTCTGGCGCTAAGGAAAACAACAAAGGGCGGGCAAGAGAATACAACATATCTATAAAAGTCTACTGCTTTTTAAGTCGCCATATTATAGGCATAGCCTGTAAAAAACACCATGCTTAGCAGATCTTTATTTTTACCCATTATTGCACTGTCGCTGTTAATTTAATCTGACCCGCCTCAGAAATTAGTTCTATTTTTTCAAGACTTAGTCCCATCTGTGCCAGTTGGGTTAAAAAATTTGCCAAAATGGCATAATTTTCATGTGACGCGACAATCTGGATTTGTTCGCCCGTTTGCTGGGAAGTCGCAGACAATCCTTGTTGCTGGGCTGCACGCTGGACTTTATCTGCCGCACTTAACTGCAAATCATCTGCGGGTTTCATGGTGACTGCATTGCTTTGCATCCATACCATCATGTCTTTTAAATCATTCACCCGATTCTGCTGTTTATTCGCGGCGGCATGCATATACCAAAGGGCTGAACCAATAGCCGCAACCAGCACAAAAATAGTGGTAAAGATCACCATATAACGTTCACGTTGCGATAGTTGATCAAGATAATCCGTGACTCTTTCAATAGATTGATCAATTGAGTTCTGCAGTTTTTCTGATGTCTTCATTATTGTATTTTCACCAATCCAATTGCACCCGCACCATTGGGCTGAATATTACCCAATTCCGCCTTAAAGCCTTGCTGATTGAGCTGTTGAGCTAAGTTTTGCAATGTAACCGCAGAATTTGCTTTCAATTCCATATTTAAAATTGAAGCATCATAATTGATACGATTGGCCACAATCTGATTTTGCATGAGTACAGGACCAACGCGGCTAAGTAGCTGCAAAGCCTGGGTATTGGCACTTTTATTTAAGCGCAGGTGACTTTCAAACTGGCTTTTTAAGTTCTGTTCGGTGACACGACTACTCTGTCCAAACCAGTATTTATACTGATCAATGGCTTGTAATGCAGTCTGGTCAGCTACTTTTTTATATTTATACCAACGTGTGGCATCATAGCCAAACTGAACTATTAAAACCGCAACCAATACCGCAGCACATGCTTTCCAATAACCAGATACAGCGGTACTATTTTTGGCTTTGGGCAGAACATTGAAAGGATGATGTTGTGCTTTTTTTAATAGCGGCACTTCATAATGAAAAGATTCAATCTGTTCATGCGTCACCATGGCTTCAAGGCTTTGCATTTGTTCAGCAGTGAAATTACTGATTTTATAAGATTGCCCCGAAGGCTGATAATCCAAAAAGAGTGCCAGATCATCTACGGAATTTCCCATAAATTCACTTTCACGGACCAGCAAACGCCCCGATACATTTGCAATGACAGTTTGTCCTGCTTCTGGTAGCGGCAAAATGAGAAAATCTGGCAATAAGG
>DKLL01000168.1:915-6399 GCA_002455755.1 Acinetobacter sp. UBA6641 | reverse complement strand
GAACGCTATAAGTTAGGTCCTGTTGAATTCCGTATGAGTGATCCCTCGGAACCATTTCCAATTGATCTGGATGTGTTGCAAAGTATGGTTTCCTGGGAAGATGGGGCAGATTATACCTTTTGGCGGGTCAATGGTTTGGCCAATAACCTGACCAACTCGCGTTATTTTAATTACACCCTGGTAGATGCAATACGTCCAGACCCCATTGAAAAACCGCTGGAATTGCCACCCGATATTCAGGCCTTGGTCGATCAGCAAAAAATATCTGAAAGTGAAGCGACGGTTCAGGAAAAAAAACAGGTCGCTTCAGCAAAAGAAGTCACCCAATCCGTAGTGGATGAAACCCAATTTGCGGGTAAAGGTGAAACAGAAGGTGATGAAAATCTGCGTCAAATGCGTGCACAGCAGGAAACTAAAGAGTCAGAAGAAGAACGTTTAAAAATTCAGGCACGTGAAGACAAGAAAATTCCGGTAATTGTGACTTTAAATGCCGACCGTTTAAATAGTGCAGAACTGGGTTTGGGTTATGGTTCAGATACAGGAGCACGTGTACGTGGTCAGTACCGCCGTGCGATTGTTAACCGCCGTGGCCATTCTTTTGATGCCAACCTGGAATTTTCNNATGATTGAATCGGCTGTTGCAGGTGTGGACAGAATCATTAAAAGACCGCGTGGTAGCTGGCAACATACTTTTGGTCTTCGTTATCGTTTGGATCAGATTTCTCAACAAGGGACGATTGATACGAATGAAATTCCGGACGCATTTATTGCCAATGCGAATGATCAGCAACAGTCTTTACTGGTCGGTTATGAAGCATCACTTACCACCAGTGACAAACGGGTCAATCCGGGGAAAGGCTTTAAGCAGACTTATAAAGTGGAACTTGGCAGTGAGTCGTTATTGTCCGATGCGGATATGGCCATTTTAAATGCAGGCTGGCGTTTTATTTATNNCCCAAGACTTTAGCAAAGTCCCTTATAACCTGCGTTACTTTACTGGGGGCGACCAAACGGTACGCGGTTTTGACTATAAAAGTTTATCGCCTGAAGAAAATGGATTTAAAATCGGTGGCCAGGCTTTGGCGGTAGGTTCACTTGAATATAACTATCAATTTAAAGAAGGCTGGCGCGCAGCCATTTTTAGCGATGTCGGCAATGCTTATGATAAAACCTTTAATACGCCTACTGCTTATAGTGTGGGCTTGGGGCTTCGCTGGGCATCGCCAATTGGCCCGATTCGTATAGACGTGGCTTCCGGTATTTCTGATGACAACCATCCAATACGTCTGCATTTCTTTATTGGTTCACAATTATAAATCTTAGTTTTTAGAGAATATTATGGCTGAAGTAGAACAGCAACCAGAGACTGAAACACCTAGACCGAAAAAGCGTCGTATTATACGGAGTGTGCTGTTCACACTGCTTATCGTGTTTGTCTTGCTGCTTGCTTCCTTCGCCGTCATGTTTAGCACCGATAAAGGCAGCAAATTCCTGCTGGATCGTGTTTTAGAGCGTCAGCAGATTATTCATTATGAATATGAAGGCGGTAATCTGCTCAGCGGCATCATCTTAAAAAATATTTTGGTCACCTTAAAACCGGTAGATGTTAAGATTGNNGTCTGAACAGCGCCGATGTACGTAATCTGCAAATTATCACTAAAAATCCACCAAGTGACGAGCCGTTTAAATTCAATGTCATTCGTTTGCCCTTTGTGTTGCGCTTGGACACGGCAGATGTGGATCACCTGCTCGTTAAAACTGCTACGTCAAGTGTCAAGTTTTATGATGTGCATTTAAATAACGCACTCTGGTCCGGTACTGAACTGAAGTTTGAANNTTGAAGGAAAATATCCTTTACATGCCGTGGGTGATCTAAACATACCTGCACTGCATAAAAATCTAAATATTCATGATATTAAAGTAGTTGCAACTGGGTCTTTAGATACGATTCAGGCAGGTGTGGCGACCAATACCCCAGACTTGTTGACCGGTTGGGTGGTACTGCATCCGGTACGTAAACATGTGCCGATGTTTGGTGAGTTGAAGTTTAAAAAATACCATTGGCCATTGCTGACGGAACAAAAGCTGTATACCAAGAATGGTGTGGCAAAATTTAATGGCGATATTCAGCGTTTAAATATTGATGCGATCACGGATTTAAGCGGCAAAAATATTCCGCAAGGTCAATATAACGGTACCATGCATACCGATTTGGTGAATCAGCTCGACATTAGCAATTTAAATGGCCAGCTCATGAATGGCGCCGTCAATGTTGCAGGTATCGTCAGCTGGAAAGATCATGTGTCTTGGGATATGAATGGCCGGGTAGATAAAATTAATCCTAAAGACAAACTGATTCCACAAATTATTCAGGATTTCTTGCCGCCAAGTCTGGATGCCAAAATTGCCTCTAAAGGCCGTTTGCAGCAAGGTCTGCATTTAAACGCCCTGGTTGATTTTGACCGCTATGAAACCTGGAACTTAAAGCTTGATCAGGCCGAGCAAAAAGGCAAAAAACCCAATCCGATGCTGCTGAATGTGGCCTGGCAAAATATTGATCGTGCTGTGCCGTATATAGGCTGGTTAAGCAGTAAATCGGGCGATGTCAAATTGGCGCTGGTCGAAGGCAAGCAGGATATTCATGTCGCTACTGCGGTCACCCAAAATGATAAGGGTGTGTTGCCTGAAGGTTTATACACTGCGCAGCTCAATTTCAAAAATGATGATTTGAATATTCCAGGTTTTAGTTATGTAGCGGGTAAGGGCAGCTTAACGGGCAGTGCAAAACTTGACTTGCCGAATAAAAAACGTCAATTGAAATGGAATGCTGTTGTTAATGCCAAAGACTTTAATCCGCAGACGATTGCAGAAGCTGCACCGGTGAATCTACTTAATGGGCAGGTAAAAGCCAATGGTTTTGCCAAACCCAATCAGCAGATTATCCATCTGAATGGAATCAATTTAACCGGGCGTCTGGCACAGCAAAATAATAATGAAACAGTACGCTTAACCGGTCGTAGTACCATCGCTCTTTTATTTAATACTCAAAAAGCGGGTGGAGCGTTTAAAAGTTTTGCGGTCAATTATGATGGTGCACTCAATGCCAGTCAGATTCCGGCCAGCGAAGGCATGCTCAAGTTCAAGATCTCCGGTACGCCAGAACTGATTAAAGTGGATGAACTGAAACATTCAGGCATTGCCGGGAAAATTTTTGCCAACGGGCGAGTTTATCTGAAAGATGGTTTTGGCTGGAATATCAATGCATCTCTAGTCCGTTTTAAACCGCATTATTTTGTCTCGTCTGTGCGCGGTGAATTGTCCGGTAATGTGAAAACTGAAGGGGTTTGGTCCGATAATTTAAAACGTATCAATATCCAGAAATTGAATATCGCTGGTATCATCAACAATAAACCTGTTCGAGGAACAGGAAATCTGGCGATGGTCATCAATTCAAATCAAAAAGGCTTCTTGCCACAACAGTTTGAAGCCAATAACTTATACCTTTCTTACGCAAAAAATCAGGTTCAGGCTACCGGAAATGCACAGAACCTAAGATTGAAAATCAATGCACCAGCCTTGTATGAAATTTACAGTGGACTTCGTGGTCGTGCTTACGGCTATTTAAATGTGCAATCACAACCGCGCCTGCAAGCGACTGCCAATCTGGCCGTAGATGATTTCGGTTTCAATAATTTATTCAGTGTCAAAAAGTTACGTATACAAGGTGAATTACCTACTTCAGAGCTCACCCCAACGCTGATGACCGCAAAAATGGAAAGCCTGCGCAGTGGGGCGCGTGAGATTCAGCAGGGTGAAATTTCACTGGCAGGGACACGGAAAGCCCACATCCTGAAAGTACAGGCGCAAAACCGGATTTCCAAATTCTACGTGCAACTGGCGGGTGGGTTTAATGCGCAGAATGATTGGTTAGGACAAATCCAGAAAGGGGATTTTGACTCCTTACGTGCGCGTTTGGTACAACGCCAAAATGCTTCCGTGATTTATAGTTCGGCTAAAAGTGAATTGTTTGTCGGTGCCCATTGCTGGTCGAGTCAGCAAAGTCAGTTGTGCTTTGATCAACCGATTCGGGTCAGTAAAACCAAGGGCAATGTTTCATTCATTACCCAAAATGTCGATTTAAATGATTTTGCTGCCTTTATGCCAGAAGGTCTGGAAATTACCGGTAAGGTGAATGGCTATGCCAAGGCCGCCTGGGTGCAAGGTGGTAAGCCGAAAATTGATGCCAGACTGGTGACACGTAATGGCGTGATTGGGCTGGCTGCTGAAGATCCTCAAGATATTGGTTCTACGCTAAATTACAATGAAATTGCGGTGGTGGCAAAAAGTGTANNCTGATTATTGATCCTTATAAAGACAATAAACCGATGCGTGGTGAGGTTGCCTTTGACCAAGTACAGTTGAAAGTCTTTAAACCGTTTATTCAGGATGTTCGTTCCTTGTCGGGCAACCTGTCTTTTGCAGGCAAAATTAGCGGTACTTTAACCCAGCCTTTAGTGAATGGTGAAATGCGCCTGAAAGACGGGGCCATCAGCATGATTTCCTTGCCGGTGAATTTAACCAATATTCAGGTGTATTCTTCCATTCGCCAAGATCATGCCACTATTAACGGGGCATTTAACAGTGGTCGTGGTGCAGGTGCATTGACCGGCAGTGTAAACTGGAAAGATGATCCTCGCATTCAGTTGCATTTAAAAGGTGAAAACCTGCTGATCCGTCAGGCACCGTTAATTACAGCAGTGGTTACGCCTGATTTGTCTTTAGATGTACTGCCGTTTAGTAAAAAATTGAGTTTAAGCGGCAAGGTGGAGGTGCCACGTGCCTTAATTTCTATGCCTGAAGCTTCTGCACCAGTGATTAACGTATCTTCAGATGTACGTATTGTGCGTGAAGGAGAAGACCAGTTGGCTATATTAAGGGCAGCCCGACCTTGGGATATTCGTGCCGATGTCATGGTCAATTTAGGCAATCAGGTTATTTTCCAAGGCTTTGATAGCCGCATTCCACTGGCAGGACGTTTATATCTGTCACAACGTGGGCTTGAAACCGCTATGCGTGCCAATGGCGCAATTGGCGTGAGCCAGCGGGTAAAAATTGAAGCTTATGGACAAAGTCTGGATCTGAATCGTGCGATTGCACGTTTTAACGGTCCTCTCTATAACCCGACTTTAGATATCGATGCCAATAAGACCGTACAAGGAAGCCTGGTCGGGGTACGGGTAACAGGCACAGCAACCAGTCCGAATATTCAAGTGTATAACGATGCCGGATTATCGGAGCAAGAAGCCTTGAATGCCATTATTACCGGTCGTATTAATGAAGGCGCTAATGGTATTAGTCAGGAAGCGGGCTTTAAATCCGATGTCAACAATACCATTGCTGCTGCCGGAATCAGTTTGGGCTTAGGCGGTACACGTGCGCTCACCAACCAGATTGGACGTACTTTTGGTCTCAGTGGCTTGGCTC
>DKLL01000168.1:0-870 GCA_002455755.1 Acinetobacter sp. UBA6641 | reverse complement strand
TATTCTATAACTGGCGCTTCTAGCAAGCTGAAAATATAAATATTTCAATTATTTGCTAGATTTAAATTTTATCAGAATTAGCCTGCATCGTTTATAGCGGTGTAGGCTATACCTACAATGTTCAGCCAATCAGAACTAGAAGGTAAAGGTTAATTTTGCACCAAATTATTGAAATAAAACTCAGCAGTGCTATCAGGTGTTTCCCCTAAGATAAGAGAAATATGAAACTCAAGCCTTGTTTACAGTTAATTTCCATGTACAGGAAAGCTGTATTCCTCAGCATCAGTTACACAAATAGTCATGCTTCACCATTGAATGACACTGTCAAATGTTTGAGCATGATATTTTATTGGTTAAAGAAGTGATGGATCGCCATGATAGATGAANNCCTTTAGATTTTGAAGATGATGATGAACCTCGGGATTTCGAAGATGAAGAATTTATCAACGATAAGAAAGAGGATGAGATGTACAATCCTATTACCAAGGATGGTTCAAGTGTTGATCCTGCAGATGATGGAACACGTCATATTCGACCTGAAGACGGGGATCCGATAGAAGTCGAAGAGTAAAGAACAGCCCAATTGATGATTGGGCTTTTTATTGCCTGTGATTCCTACATACACCNNTTTTGCAGTTTGATGTATTGCTGGATGTAAAGAAACAAAAAAATAGCGGGCATGTGAATCCGCTCGAAGGAATAATTGCGAATGAAGGGGGTATTAAATCAATGTTGCAGCTTAAAAAAACCAAAAATGGATAAACTGATCATTGAATGATGCCATAAAACGCTGTGATTTAACGCATTATTATTTTATCAGGCTCAAAAAAAAGCGAGAGTTTAACTCCCGCTTTTCTTAAATCATGCTTA
>DKLL01000020.1 GCA_002455755.1 Acinetobacter sp. UBA6641 | reverse complement strand
GTGAAGTGATGGCGATTGGCCGTAACTTCCAGGAATCTGTACAAAAAGCCCTTCGTGGTCTTGAAGTGGGTGCTTCTGGTTTTGACGAAAAAGTTGAAGTGGGTGCTGAAGGCGCGCGCGACAAAATCTTGCAAGAACTTAAAGTGCCAGGTCCAGAGCGTATCTGGTACGTGGGCGACGCATTCCGTCACGGCTTTACTTTAGACGAAGTATTCGCTGCAACGAACATTGACCGCTGGTTCTTGATTCAAATCGAAGACATCATTAAAACTGAAAACCAAATCAAAACTTTAGGTTTTGGCGACTTGAATGCGGATAACATCCGTGGATTCAAACGCAAAGGTTTATCAGATCTTCGCATTGCGGACTTGATGGGCATTTCACAAAAACAATTCCGTAAACACCGTTGGAACCTGGGCGTAACCCCAGTTTATAAACGTGTCGATACATGTGCTGCAGAATTCGAATCTGNNATCGGCCAGGGCATCGAGTTCGACTACTGCTGTGTACACGCCTCACTGGCGCTGCGCGAAGTCGGTTGCGAGACCATCATGTTTAACTGTAACCCGGAAACTGTCTCTACCGACTACGACACCTCCGACCGTCTCTACTTCGAGCCGGTTACGCTGGAAGACGTACTGGAAATCGTGCGTATCGAGAAGCCTAAAGGCATTATCGTACAGTACGGTGGTCAAACACCTTTGAAATTGGCACGCGCTTTAGAAGAAGCTGGTGCACCAATTATCGGTACATCGCCTGACGCTATTGACCGTGCAGAAGACCGCGAACGTTTCCAACAAATGATTCAACGTCTACAACTTCGTCAACCAAACAACAGCATCGTAAAATCTGCTGAAGAAGGTATGGCTGAAGCGTCTAAAGTAGGCTATCCATTAGTGGTACGTCCTTCTTACGTACTTGGTGGTCGTGCGATGGAAATCGTATACAACGACGAAGAGCTTAAACGCTACCTACGTGATGCAGTTCAAGCATCAAACGAAGCCCCTGTTCTGCTTGACCGTTTCTTAGATGATGCGATCGAAGTTGACGTAGACTGCGTATCTGACGGTAAAGACGTGGTAATCGGCGGCATCATGCAGCACATCGAACAAGCAGGTATTCACTCAGGTGACTCAGCTTGTTCAATTCCTCCTTATTCTCTATCTAAAGAGATTCAGGACGAAATGCGCCGTCAAACCGTGGCAATGGCAAAAGAACTTGGTGTCATTGGTTTAATGAACGTTCAGTTTGCTGTCAAAGGTGAAGACGTTTACATCCTGGAAGTGAACCCACGTGCGTCTCGTACTGTGCCATTCGTTTCTAAGTGTATCGGCGAATCTTTAGCGAAAGTTGCTGCTCGTTGTATGGCAGGTCAGTCTCTTGAGTCGCAAGGTTTTACCTCAGAGATTATTCCTGAACACTTCTCTGTAAAAGAAGCAGTTTTCCCTTTCAACAAGTTTCCTGGCGTTGACCCAATCCTTGGCCCTGAGATGAAATCGACTGGTGAAGTGATGGGCGTTGGTAAAACATTTGGTGAGGCGTTCTATAAAGCTGTTTTAGGTGCAAACGAACGTTTACCGGGTCTTCCAACTGAAGGTGAAGTCAAACATGCATTTATCTCTGTACGTGATTCTGATAAACCACGTGCGGCTGGTATCGCGAAACAATTGATTGATCTAGGCTTCAAGATTCTTGCAACTGATGGTACATTTAAGATGATTAGCGAGGCTGGTCTTGAATGTGAACGTGTCAATAAAGTGACTGAAGGTCGTCCTAACATTGTGGACCGTATCAAAAACGGCGAAATCCACCTTGTGATTAACACGACTGAAGGTAAAAAGGCACAAGAAGACTCATTCTCGATCCGTCGTTCAGCGCTTCAAGGTAAAGTGTATAACACAACTACATTAAATGGTGCGGATGCAGTATGCCAAGCTTTAGCAATTAAATTGCCAATGGATGTATATCGTTTGCAAGACCTTACTAAAGGTTAATTAAGTTACCGATAAGTCCCGTCACCTATCGGTGGCGGGCTTTTTTTATTTCTAACCCTGTATTTTTTTTAAAATCAACTTAGAGGGACAACAATGCAACGTTATCCTATGACTCCTGAAGGCAAAATTGCCTTAGAGAAAGAATTACATCAACTAAAAAGTATTGACCGTCCACGTATCACTGCCGCAATTGCAGAAGCGCGTGAACATGGGGACTTGAAAGAAAATGCAGAGTATCACGCAGCGCGTGAGCAGCAGGGTTTCTGTGAAGGTCGTATTCAGGATATCGAAGGTAAACTGGGCGCTTGCCAGGTGATTGATGTCAAAGAATTAGAGCAAAATGGCCGTGTGGTTTTTGGTGTGACAGTAACTATTGAGAACCTGGATACTGAAGAACAAAAGACCTATAAAATCGTGGGTGATGATGAAGCAGACTTTAAGATCAACAAGATCTCTGTGAACTCTCCGATCGCACGCGGTCTTTTGGGCAAAAATGAAGGCGATGAAGTGAAAATCAATACACCAAACGGTGAAGTTGAATATGAAATCGCCAAAGTTGAATACATCTAATTTTTAGATATTTTCGACTTTTAGGAACCCCTCGAATGAGGGGTTTTTTATATTCAGCCTTCTGATAGCCACATATTAGCCCCGTGTTTCTTTTAAAAACCCCGATGCAAATAAATTAAATGCATGCTAAGCCTGTTGAAGAACTTTTTTAGGATGCTGACTAGAGGCGACCCAAAGCGCCGCATTCATGGCTGCACCATTTAAAAATACTGCTGCTGCTTCAGGATCTACAGCTTTTAATCGACCGGCAGCTAATAATTGCTCCACACACTCACGCGTAGACTGCAAACATCTGTTTTGACTGGGCCAATATGCAGGATCACCCAGCACCGCAGGTCCATCACGCAGCACAATACGCTGAAATTCAGGGTTTAGGACATTGAATATAAGTTTGCCCTTCCAGTATCAATCCTTCCCAAAGATTATCTGGCTGATCAAGATGCTGCTGGGCAGATACAGCCATTTCCGAATCGATTTGGTCGACCACTGCAGCAAATAAGCTCTTTTTATCACCAAAATGATGATACAGCGCACCACGGGTCAGCCCTGCTTCTGCCATAAGCTTATCCATCGAAGTGTCTGCATAGCCATATTCAGCAAACGCACGACGTCCCACTTCTATCAGTTTCTTGCGGGTTTCCGCCATCTTTTGTTCACGAACAGACATTTTTATTCCCACTTCAGCAATGCAAAAATTTTAATTGACATACGATGCGTATGTGAAAGTCAAATTGCTTTCACTCACTTATAAATCAGATATTGAAAGAGATTAGACATGACTAGAACTGCAATATTTCCTCAAGACCGCCATGCCCTCTATGAACAGCATGGTTACTCTGCGGCGATCAAATCTGAAAATTTACTGTTTGTATCGGGTCAGGTTGGTAGCCGTGAAGATGGCTCACCTGAACCCGATTCTGAAAAACAGGTAGAACTCGCATTTCAAAATTTGGCTGCGACATTGGCAGCGGCTGGTTGTACTTTCGAGGATATTGTCGATGTCACCACCTTTCATACTGATCCGGAACGGCAATTTGAAAGCATTATGAAAGTGAAGAATCAGGTATTTACAGAAAAGCCTTATCCTAACTGGACGGCCGTTGGCGTGACTTGGCTGGCTGGTTTTGATTTTGAAATTAAAGTCATTGCACGTATTCCTCATAAGTAATGAAGTCAAATTAGTACGTGCTTTAGTATTCGATTCACTAGCTGAACTAAGATTATTGGTTCAGCTTGAATTNNATTGCCCGTATTCCTCGCAGTGCTTAGCTTAGACCAGCAGATGCTTTGGCATCCGGTTCACTGGCTGATTTGAGATTGTTGATTCAGCTTGAGTCGCAATTCGGTATAATGGTGCATTCCTTGTCGTTCTAACTCCCTTATGTCTGAAAAATTAATTAATTCTCCTGTGAATCACTGGTGCGAGTTCGAATTCATCTCGAAAACAGTGAAGAACCCGAACATTCACATCAAGGGTAATTACAGTTATTACTCAGCCTATTGGGATCAGGGTTTTGAGCGTTGTGTGGTGCGTTATTTACATGATAAGCCTGCCACGCCAGACAAGCCAATTGATCAGCTGTATATCGGTAATTTCGTCTGTTTTGGCGCAGAATGCGTGATTATGATGGGTGGTAATCAATTGCACCGTACCGACTGGATTTCGGCCTTTCCGTTTGATACACGCAGTTTTGTGCCTGCTGGCGATACCATTATTGGCGATGTTTGCTGGATTGGCTCACGTGCCATGATTATGCAAGGCGTGAAGCTCGGTGAAGGTGCAGTTGTGGCAACAGGCGCAGTCGTGACTAAAGATGTACCACCTTATGCTGTGGTGGGTGGTGTACCTGCGAAAATTATTAAATACCGTTTCCCTTCCGATGCTATAGAAAAACTGCTTTCTCTAAAGCTTTATAACTTAGATGAAAAGCAGTTTTTAAAAATGCGTGAACAGTTACAGACGGATGATGTTACATCACTACTGCATGCCTTTAATGCGCTTGAATAAAAGGGATTAGCGTCAAATTCCGCTGTTTATATTCATCGATTTTATTATTTTTAAGCCAGTTTATATTCAAATAATTTAAACGCCATTCATAATAAGCCAATCCTACATCTCTATAGCTGATCTTAAGTATAGTCGCCTGCTGATCTTCACAATAATTATTCTTTTCATCTTTCATATCTCGGTAGCAAGAGAGTCGATTCTGGTATTCGTAAAAAGGTAGATGCTCAAAGACTAGTTTTGTTTTTCCTTTTGGAAGTAATTGAATAAAATCCACATTTTGCTTACCGCTATCATCATCCAGAGAGTTTGAAATCTCGCCATAAACCAAGGCAACGGCATAACTATGCTTATTTAAAGGGTAAAGTGCGGGATGGAGATAAGTGATTGACTTATGATCTTCCTGAATTGCAAATACAGGTTGATGCTGATCTAAATCCCAATGCTCTGTAATTCGATATTGCCCACGCTGCTTTACAAGCTGTGTGATTCGCAATTTATCATCAATCAAATAATAGTATTTATTTTTTGCAATATTTACTGACCAGAGTTGAGTATTCATTTCATGACATTCGGATTCTAATTGTTGGCAAATTTTCCTTATTTCAGTTGCAGAAATATCTTCTTTTTGAAAAGCCAATGATTCAATTGAATTTTCAGCAAAAACAGGCAAAGCAATACATAAAATTAATATATTTAAAATAATTTTTTTTATCATTATCAATGTTCTTATCATGGTTTTGTTTGAGCAATTGTAAGATGTTTCAGCTCTTTCTCCAAGCCTACCTCAAAATTAAGGCATAAAGAAAACTCATTCAGTCGGAGTGAGTTTTTTCAGAATATGGTGGCTATGACGAGTCTTGAACTTGTGCCCCCCGCATTAGGAATGAAGCATCTTCACCAACTGGGCTATCCTATAAATAACACTGCGTGAGCAGATCAGAAAAACAGGAACAAAAGCGAATATACCAAAGAAAANNATGTCAACAGACCCTAACCAATCTATTAAGTTTCCCACATAAACCTAGATGTTTCCGATCCCAAAGATCACGTTGCCAATTCAATTGATCTGGTTCATTCATTTTTTAATTCATTATTAATAAGTTACTACATTTATGATATGACAGTTTTCTAAGACAGTGCAGCTCTATTTTTACAGACGCTTGCAAATAAAAAATATGCTTACAATTTCATCAGAC
>DKLL01000102.1 GCA_002455755.1 Acinetobacter sp. UBA6641 | reverse complement strand
AAATCGTGCTGAATTGCTTCAGCACGATTTTTTTGAATCCACCCCCCCTGCTTTATTAAAGGAGGGCTCCCCCCCTCTTTGAAAAAGAGGGGGTTAGGGGGAGGTTTATCACATCTCAACCATTTCCACACCATCAATACGCGCAACAGTCATCAAGTCCTTATCACCCCGGCCTGAAACCGTCGCGATAATGATTTGATCCTTGTCCATCGTTGGAGCAAGTTTAGTCACATAAGCCATTGCATGAGAACTTTCTAATGCCGGAATAATGCCTTCAACTTGAGTTAAGTCACGGAAGCCTTGCAATGCTTCCTGGTCATTGATAGGCACATATTCAACACGGTGCATATCTTTCAAGAAACTGTGTTCAGGACCTACCCCCGGATAATCCAGACCCGCAGAAATTGAATGTGTCTCAATGATCTGACCCTGTTCATCTGACATCAAGTAAGTACGGTTACCATGTAGGACACCCACATGACCTGCATTAAGCGGTGCCGAGTGCTTGCCGCTTTCAATACCGTAACCTGCAGCTTCAACACCATACATCTTCACATCTTCATCGTTCAAGAAAGGATAGAACAAGCCCATCGCATTTGAACCACCACCGACACATGCTACAAGTGCATCTGGAAGACGGCCAGCCTGTTCCTGAATCTGACGGCGTGCTTCACGGCCAATAATCGACTGGAAATCACGAACCAGTTGCGGATATGGATGGGGACCTGCCACTGTACCAATTACGTAGTAAGTTGAGTCAACGTTGGTTACCCAGTCTTACATGGCTTCATTCATGGCATCTTTTAATGTTTTAGAACCGCTTTCAACCGGGACAACAGTCGCACCCAGCAAGCGCATACGGTACACGTTCATGGCTTGACGTTTCACATCTTCTGCACCCATGAATACCACACACTCAAGACCTAGACGCGCTGCAATCGTTGCTGTTGCTACGCCATGCTGACCCGCACCCGTTTCGGCAATAATCCGTTTTTTACCAGAAAGCTTGGCAAGTAGTGCCTGACCAATGGTGTTGTTGATTTTATGCGAGCCTGTATGGTTTAAGTCTTCACGTTTTAAGTAAATTTGCGCCCCACCCAACTCTTTTGACCATCGTTCAGCATAATAAAGTGGACTTGGACGACCTACATAGTAGGCTAGATCACGGTCGAATTCTGCCAGAAACTTAGGGTCATCCTTCATACGGAAATAAAGTTTTTCTAAGTCTTCTAATGCTGCCATTAGAGTTTCTGACACAAAACGTCCGCCATGGATACCGAAATGCCCGCGTTTATCCGGGAATTGGGTATAGTCAATCTTATTTTGCTGATCCACGTTGGACTCCTTGCATAAACTGTTCAATGAGTTGTTGGTCTTTGATACCTTTAGCGGATTCTACGCCTCCGCTGACATCTACTGCATAAGCATTGGTCGTCTTTATAGCGTCTTCAATATTGTCAGGCTTTAATCCACCCGCCAAAATTAAGGGAATATCGAGTTTGGGGAATTTTGACCAGTCAAAGCTGTGCCCGGTTCCACCTTTCAGTTCCGGATGCCAGGCATCTAATAATACTGCGCTTGCACCTGCATCCTGGTAGCTTCTTATAGTATTGATGACATCTATCTCAGGTTTTACTTGGATCGCTTTATACCAGCGGCGACCGACCCGATTGGAAATCTGCTGACATTGTTCAGGTGTTTCATCCCCATGGAACTGCAAAATATCGACTGGCGCCTGTTTTAGAATTTGCGCAATTTCATCAAGCGATACATTCACAAACAAGCCCACAGTCTGCACGTAGGCAGGTACATGCTGAATCAGTTCTTTCGCTTGCTCTTGGGTCACACTGCGTGGACTGGGTGGAAAAAACACAAAACCAATCGCATCTGCTCCGGCATTCACAACGGAATGTATATCTTCTATTCGTGTGATTCCGCAAATTTTGGCACGGGTTCGCATACACTTCGCTCTATTTTTTTGGCTTAATCTTTGCCCGATTCATAGTCAGTCTATAAATATGGGGGCGAATCATTGTAATGCAATTTTAAAAGCTTGAGTAAAGTTCATCCGGAATAATATTGACATAGATTGTTTAATTCACATACAAACCTTATACTTCGCCCAAATGCAATAAGTCTAAGCACTATGCTTTAGGGAAGTTGGTGAGAGTCCAACACTGCCCCCGCAACGGTAAAACGAAACGTATATCTTTATAAGTGTTTGCACTTACATCACTGCACTCGTGTGGGAAGATGGATATACCAATATTGTTCGCAATATTTATATTTAAGTCCGGAGACCTGCTTATTGCGCCATTTAACTCAATCATTCACGGGGGGTGAATGTATGGAGCTTAAATCATGACGATTAAATTTCAGACTACAGCCTTAGTGGGCGCAATCGCTATTGCGATGGGTTTCTCCGCAACAGCATCTGCACAAGACAGTGTTAATGCATCTTTAGACACATTGGTTGTAACAGCAACACGTTCTGAAGAAAAGGTTAAAGACGTACCAGCACGTATTACTGTGATTTCAAAAAGTGAAATCGAAAAAAATCCAGCTCTTAACTTATCAGATTTAATTCAACGTGATCCTTCTGTTTTTGTCAAACAAAGTGGTGGAATAGGTCAGATCACGGAAATTTCAATTCGTGGAACTCGACCAAATCACACTCTCATATTAAAAGATGGCGCTCGTCTAAATAGCCAAAACCACCTTGCTGCAATTTATCCATCATTTCTTGATTCATCTGATCTTGAACAGATAGAAATTCTTAAAGGTCCAGCCTCTGTACAATATGGAACAGATGCAATTGGTGGAGTGGCTCAAATGATAACCTCAATTCCAACAAAAAATAGCGGTTTTATTACAGGTATCTATGGGGAAAATAATACCTATAAAGCCATTGCGGGAGCTGACCTTATTCAAGATGGTTTTTATGCACAAATTAGAGGACAACGTCTAGAAAGTGATGGAACACGAGTACTAGATAATCAAAGCAAAGATCAAAAAGCTGCTTACGATCAGAAAGGTTACAGTGCAAAAGTAGGTTACGACAATAAAAAGAACATTAAAACTGACCTGTCAATCAGTCAGAATGAAGGGCTGAGTCAATTCTACAATTACATGACCAGCAAAAATAATGCAGAGCGTATATTTGAGAATCGCCTGATTAATTCAAGCATTCAATATGGTGTTACTGAGAACCTTACATTATCTGCACGTTATTCAAACTTTATTGATAACCAACAAGTAAAAGATAGTGATCCAGACCATTTTGATACAGAAAACAATGAAGGTGATCTAAACTTAAACTGGAATATAGACTCTAAGAATAATTTACTCGCAGGTGTAACTTATCTAAAATCAGATTTTAAAAGTAATGATGTAAAAGATAAAAAGCAAAGTATCGATTCTACCGGTTATTATGTTCAACATCAGTATAAGACAGATAAGCTAAATACTCAGGTTGGTGTTCGTACTGAAGATAATGAACTGTTCGGTACACATACAATCGGTCAAGGAGCTGTTCGTTATCAAGTATTACCCGAAACAAGTATTTATGCCAATATCGGATCAGCTTTTAAAGCACCATCCCTAACAGAACTCTATTATTTTTCAGAAAAGTCGTATGGAAATACCTATGGTAATCCTGATCTAAAACCAGAAGAAAGTATTTCCTATGAAATTGGTGTAGATCAAAGAATTGGGCAAAACCTAAATGCCTTTTTATCTGCTTACCATACTGAAGTAAAAAATTTAATCAGCTATAAATACTCAAGCCCTAACTCAACGTATATCAACATCGATAAAGCTGAAATTAATGGCGGTGAGCTTGGTCTTAAATGGGAAAAAGATGACTTATTTCTGACCACAGAATATGCCTATGCTGATTCAAAAGATAAAAAGACTGATCTGAGAATTGCATATAAGCCTAAACAAACTCTCACTTTAACGACTGGACTTGAAAATTCGATTTACGGAATCAGTGCTTCACTTATTGCACGATCAGATATTTATGCAGATACTGCCAATAAAGTTAAAGCTCCTGGTTATGCAACCGTTGATTTAAACATGTACTGGAATATCAATCCTAATATTAAAGTGTTTAGCAACATTGAAAATATGGGCGATGTAGAATATAGAACAGCTGATAACTTTGGCGATGGTTGGTATGTTAACGGGGGACGTCAAACCTCTGTAGGAGTTACTTTCCGTTATTAATTTAATTTAAAGACTCAAAAAACAATTTAAAACAGCGCAGTTTATGGATAATGTTTTGATCGGCATTATCCTTTTTTTCATTCTTTAGACAGGACAAATTATGGGCCACCGTTTAAGTAAAATTTATACCCGCACCGGCGACTCCGGTACAACTGGACTAGGCGACGGTTCACGTGTAGCCAAAGATGACTTGCGCATTGCCGCTTTAGGTGATGTCGATGAACTCAACTCTTGTATCGGTATTTTACGTTCACAAATTGCCATCAGTTCAATTGAAGATAAAGCCGTTTGGGATAAATCTTTAAGCCTGATTCAACACTGGCTGTTTGACTTGGGCGGTGAAGTCTGCATTCCGAACTACAACATGGTCTTACCGGTTTCAGTTGAATTTCTGGAAAATGAAATTGACCGGATGAATGAAGCTTTACCCATGCTGAAAGACTTCATTTTACCGGCCGGAACTTTAGCTTGTAGTTATGCACATCAAGCACGTTCGGTATGTCGCCGTGCTGAACGTAGCCTGATGACGGTACATACTCGTGATCAAAATATTCAGGCAACGTCATTGCAACTTTTAAACCGTCTTTCTGACTGGTTATTTGTGGCATCTCGTACCTTGCAACGTGCTGAAGGCGGATCTGAAGTACTGTGGCAAAAAAATATTAATGAGACGATCTAAACTCAATGCAAATGATTTACTGATTTTTGATTAAGGTCATGGTCTTTGCTTCATGATAAGTACCATTCACAACCTGACTGAAATTTGATCCATAAAGTTTCTGCGAAACAATGAATAAATTGCTACTATTAAACAGGTTTTGTGAATGGTAAAGTTTTTCTTGCGCTACGTTGTCGCTCATTTTTTAAAAAAGTGAAACAATGAGCTCCTCACATTGGATGAATAAACGGTAAGACACCGTTATGAAAATATAAAATTTCCATAAAAGGATCAAAGATGCGAATCATCGGACATCGCGGTGCACGTGGTGAAGCCCCGGAAAATACCCTCGGTGGCTTTCAATATATTCATGATCTGGGTATTCGGGCGGTAGAGTTTGATGTCCGACAGCTGAAAGATGGTGAACTCATCATCATGCACGATGACAACTTCTTAAGAACCACCGGCACAGATCAACCACTTTATGAATTAAGCAGTCACCAGCTTGAAACTTATAATCAGGCGCATATCTGGATGGACTGGGAAAAGCAGCTTACCCCGACGCTCCGCCAGACCCTCAGCATTATTCATGACTTTGAGCATATTGAAGTTGAAGTCAAAGCTGTTGCAACCATGTTCGAGGCCGAAAAACTGGTTTTAGAATTACAAAAACAATTACACGGTTTTGAACAAACTGCCGTGATCACCAGTTTCGATTTGAAAATCCATCAGGCTTTAAAACAGCAATATTCGATATTTAAACGTGGCTTACTGATTGAAGATGACATCAAACATACAGCCATTGAACAGGCGTTAGAACTCGGATGTTGCCAGATGGGCTGGATGAATCAACTGGCAACTGATGAGATGATTCNNACAACAGGCCCATTTACACATTAGCGTCTGGACGGTGAATGATGTTGAACGCGCCAAGCATCTGCAAAGTCTGGAAATAGACGGATTGATTACTGATTTCCCGAAAATGATGCTGGAGCAACTCTAAAACGATTTTTTATTTCGATTTCCATGACTTAATCAGCGATTTATGCAATCAAAAATGACTCATATCGTTAGGCTTGAAGGAAGCTGCTTTGATCTTCGATAAAATCAATAAAGCCTGCCTCGTATTCTGTTACTGTTTAGTACAATACATCTGTAGAATAATGCTAGTGAAGATTTGCTCGCTCATGCTAATATTGAGAAAGTCTTAATCCCTATAAAATGTATTGAATTAAGAAATTCATTTATACCTTAGCTTTACCTTTTTAAAAGGTTCTAGGAGTGCTGTTGGAGATGAATGCTCCCCTACCCAAAGCCCCAATTAACTGGATTGCAGTATTTGCGTTGGTATTCTTGCCAATTGTGGCTGTAATTGCTATCCCTTTATATGCTTATCATCATGATTTTAGCTTAGGCGCATGGATCAGCTTATTTGTACTACTCGGTGTGAGTAGTTTAGGGATTACTGCGGGTTATCACCGCTTATGGGCACATCGTGCTTACGAAGCAACTTTGCCATTAAAAATTATTTTAATGCTTATGGGTACTTTTGCCGTTCAAAATAGTATTTTGTTCTGGGCTTCAGGTCACCGTACCCATCACCGCCATGTCGATGATGTCGATCAAGACCCATACTCTATTAATAATGGCTTTTGGTATGCCCATATTGGATGGATGCTTCGTAACTATCCGGCAGCAGAAGCAAACTATAAAAATGCACCCGATCTGTTAAACGACAAAGTGGTGATGTTTCAGGACAAATATTACATTCCGCTGGTCATTGCCGTACATGCTGTGATTTTGACTACAGTGAGCTGGGCAGTTGGCGATATGTGGGGCGTATTGTTATTGGGCGGTTTACTTCGCCTGATCTTGAGCCATCATGTGACCTTCTTCATTAACTCACTCTGCCATATGTGGGGCAAACGTCCATATACCGACGAAAATACTGCACGTGACAATTTTGTTTTAGCCATTGCCACTTGGGGTGAGGGTTATCATAACTACCACCACATTTTCCAATACGATTACCGTAATGGGGTAAAATGGTGGCAGTACGATCCTACCAAATGGCTGATCTGGTCATGTTCAAAACTGGGCTTAGCTAAGAACTTGCGCCGTATTCCAAGCTTTAATATTAAAAAAGCAGAATTGGCGATGCGTTTTAAATATGCCGAACAGGACTTGGCGGTGTATGGTCACAATGTCAATGAAGACATGGCTGCGGCTAAACTTCGTATTGCTCAGGAATATGAAGCCTTTACCCAAACCCTAAATGACTGGGCCAAACTGAAAGAACAAGAGATTCAGGCGAAAAAAGCATCTGTAGCTGAAAAAATCCATCAAATTGACAACAAGTTAAAAGTGGATTTCCAATTGGTTGAACAGCGTCTTGTTCATCATCGCGACAGCCTGAAAATTTTAATGCGTAGCATTAAAAAGAATCCTGTTTCAGAATAAAACCTGATTCTACTGATAAAGCCCCATTATTGGGGCTTTATTCATTTTGGCCGTTTAAATTTGCTATAGTGATGTCACCTCTCCCCATTGTTAGATTGTCCTATGCAATTTAATCCTCGTTATCCCTCGCTCAATCCCAAGCTTTATCATCATCAGGTGCCAGTTCCCTTAAAGGGAGCAAAAGCCGGTCATTTCAATGAAGTACTGGCNNAAGATAAAGCCCAATGGGTGGAAATCTGTAGCGGACAAAAAACATTTGCCGAATTTGAACCCTTGGCCATGGTCTATGCCGGACATCAGTTTGGGCAATGGGCGGGTCAACTTGGTGACGGACGCGGTTTGCTGATTGGACAAATTCTGGATAAAAATGGTCAAACCATCGACTTGCATTTAAAAGGTGCCGGTTCTACTCCCTACTCTCGTATGGGCGATGGACGTGCCGTATTACGCTCAGTGATTCGTGAATATCTGGCCGGTCATGCCTTGAATGCATTGGGTATTGCATCAAGTAATGCGGTTGGGTTCACCTCTTCAATGCAAGGCATACAACGGGAAAAAATGGAACCTGGCGCGATGATGCTGCGCACTTCAGACTGTCATATCCGTTTCGGTCATTTTGAATGGATCAATCAATATCAGCCGGAGCTTTTACAAGAATTTGTACAAAAATGTATGGAATGGCATTATCCGGANNGTGATGATTGCCAAATGGCAGCTGGTGGGTTTTGCCCATGGAGTGATGAATACCGACAACCTGAATATTACCGGCTCTACGCTCGATTTTGGTCCTTATGGCTTTATGGAACGTTTCCGTCCGAACTGGATCAACAACCACTCGGATTATCAGGGTCGTTATACCTATCAGCAGCAACCGAGTATTGGTCACTGGAATTTATGGATGTGGCTGAATAACCTGATTCGGCTTAAAAAAGATCCTGCCGAAAAAGAACAGTTCAAAGAAGATCTGGCGAAATGTTTAGAGCATTTTGAGCCGACATTCCTAGAGCACTATACACATGGTTTAAACCAGAAAATGGGCTTGCCAAGTTTCCATAAAGACAGTTTTGATTGTGGCATGGCTTTCTTAAGAATTCTGCAAAGTGAACAGCTCGACTATACTCAAAGTTTTATTCGTCTTCAGAACAAACAGTTTGAAGCGCTTAAAGATGACTGCCTGGACCGTCGCCAGTTTGAAAGCTTCCTGGCACAATATGAAAGCATTCGGGCACATCAGGATACCGATGCACTAGATGCCGAAATGGTGCAAGCCAATCCGCAGTATATTCTGCGTAATCACATGGCGCAAAAAGCCATTGAACTGGCGGAACGGGATGATTTTTCGGAAGTGGAGCGTCTGTTTAAGTTGCTGCACCAGCCTTATCTTAAACAATCCGATTTAGAGCAGACTGAAGATTTAGGCCCCTTGCCGAGTGATGTGCCTGAAGTGATGGTGAGCTGTTCCTCATAACAAAAAACGGAGCGATATGCTCCGTTTTTTGTTGACATTTTAATTTTGAAAGGTTTTACCAGTGATATTGAGCATATAAAAAAGCACTAAAACGATGTGCCTGATTGCTGTCTAAATCATCGGTCATATACTTAGCCCCAAAATTTTTATGCTGTACCGATAATCCCAAAGCATGTGTTTGCGGCTCTATATGCAGACCATATTTTAATTGTTCTGTTTTCCAAAAAGCATTCAGTTGAGCTAATGTTATATACTCATTTGAAAAACTACTGATGCTCACACTCCAAGGCTTGGTTTGAACATCATAGCTAATTTCCGAACTCAATTTGAAAGGCAGTTTTTGACGATACTGCTTGCTCTTACTTAATTGTCCACTTAAATCCATTCGAGGACGTTGATTTTGATCGTAACGAAGGTCGTAGCGCGTAAATGGAGCATTATCCCAATATAAATAACTGAATAAATCATCGACCTGAAGATTAATATTCCAATCTTTTTTGATTTGTCCATGTAAACCAAACTCTAGGGCATAGCCATAACCTTGACTCGTTCTTCCATCCCAGCCTAATTCCTCTTCTTTTAATGCAGGACGGTCATAACTATAATCCAATGAACCATTTAACCAAGCAACCCGATCCATCAATTCAGTCATATTGGTTGTTTGACCTGTTGCCTGGAATTTACCATCTACATAATGACGTCCGATAAGCGCAGTTGCTCCTGTCACAATGGTCCAATCAGGATGAACCTTCCAGTCATAGGCAAAACGAGTTCCCACTGTGTCGACATGTTGAGCTTCTAATTTTAATTGATTGTATTTATTTGCATCAATTAACTGATCATTTTCAATTTGATAATAGAGCTTTGCCATATCATTACTAAAGTGAATCTGATA
>DKLL01000027.1 GCA_002455755.1 Acinetobacter sp. UBA6641 | reverse complement strand
TGGTTGCTTTTGTGGCGTGGAAGTTTTTTGGGGTCGATCCTCAACAAGCCTATCAAGCCACCAAACAGGTCACCTCACAATCACAGCTCGCTGAAACTCGAGGTTTGGAGAATCCAACGCCAGAACAGCAAGAAGCAATGGATTTTGTCGGGACGGTATTGGCCGATACCGAAGATACCTGGTCCCAAGTGTTCCAGCAGCAATTAAATGAGCAGTATGTCGCGCCTAAACTGGTGATGTTTAATGGTGTAGTCAATTCGGGCTGCGGTACAGCACAATCTGCCATGGGACCTTTCTATTGTCCGGCAGATCAAAAAGTGTATATCGACACGGCCTTCTTTAAAGATATGCGCCAGCAAATGGGCATTTCTGGTGAGCAAAACAGCACGGAACTTTCACGTCAGGATCAGGCTGGAGATTTTGCCCAAGCCTATGTAGTAGCTCATGNNATTTCAGAACAAGTGCAAAAGGCAAGAGCTCAAAGCAGTCAAGTACAAGGTAATCAGCTTTCTGTACGTCAGGAATTACAGGCAGACTGTTTTGCCGGGATCTGGGCTAATCATAACCAGCAACGTACTCAATTTCTGGAACAGGGTGATATTGAAGAAGCCATGGATGCAGCCCATAAAATTGGGGATGACTATTTACAGAAACGTGCAACCGGGCAGGTGGTACCGGATAGCTTTACCCATGGGAGCAGTCAGCAGCGTATGAAATGGTTTGAAACCGGTTTGAAATCGGGGAATATCAACGATTGCGATACTTTCAACCAGGCCATTTAAATAGAAATGAAGAATTAAAAAAAGAGGATGTTAAATCCTCTTTTTTATTAACCATGAATAAATTTTTTAAAGTTTCGGATAATCCGTATCGACACATACAGTGCTGCCAGGGCGAACAGTACCATGCTAAACAGGCTATATTTTAAATCTGAAATATCAGCCTGATAAAATTGCTGAATTTGCTGTTTGGAATAAGACCATTGCTGCTGCTTCTGGGTACGGCTGTCTTGGTAACTGACTTGCTGAATATAATGGTATTGCCCAATTTTTAATAACTCTAATTGCTGGATTTGTCGGGTATGTGACTGGTTATATTCATCTGTACAAATATCATTTAAATAATGTTCACAGCGTAACTGTGCGATATAACCATTCTGGGCAATTACGATATAAATGGCCTGATCCGGTCGTTGGTTGTTTGAAACCAGAACCAGTTGTTTATTGGGAGTAGATTTTAATGAAATCTGTTCGGCGTGCTGGAAAGCTTGATCGGCTTGCAAAATTTCCCGGCTTTTTGAAAAAATGCTTAAAAATAAAGCCAAGGTAATAAGAAAAATGATCCCTGCAAAAAAAAGCCGAAATATGGTTTTAACTGTTTGATGCATGGGTAAATTCAACTTAAAGTAAAAATTAAGGAATGGCTGGCTACACGAAATGTGCGGATCTCAGGCTATGTTAAATGATTGCCAAAAATATGTAAAAAAACTTAACCATTTTGTTTGTGTAAACAAAAAGTGGTTAAACTTATTCGGTTAATAAATGTTATTTAATTATTTATTTAATTAAATCTTTACTTGGAAATGGTTGGATGCGTTCGCTTTATTCCATTGAATCGCTCAAATTGGAACCTTAATGGGAAATTTCTTTTTTCTTCAAGTCTTTACAGTCATTTTTGCACTTTCGATAGCCACCACTATTTTCAATAAACGTGTTTTGGGCTTTCCTCAAGCCATTGGGGTACCGATTGTTTCTGCAATTTTTGTCTTTATATTGCAATGGGGCGCAAGTTTACTCAGTGGTAACCAGTTTATTACCATTAATATTCATAATATTGAAGAAGCGGTACGTCATATTGATTTTTATGACTTTTTAATTAATGGCGTCATTTGTTTTATTCTGACATCTTCTGCACTGAAATTTAAAATTTCAGACTTAAGAAGTTATTGGCGACAAATTAGTATTNNACATCTTCCGCTTTAAAATTTAAAGTATCCGATTTAAAAAGCCACTGGAAGCCGATCAGTATCTTGGCCAGTATCGCGCTGGTACTTTGTGCCGTCTTTTTTGGTGTGATCTTATATGGCTATCAATTTTTAATTGGCAAGCACGTCGATTTACTGGTGCTTTTACTGTTAGGCGCTGCACTGGGTGCGACTGACCCGATCGGGGTCAAAGGCGTGTTAAGTTCGGTACGTGCACCACATCACCTGATTGTAAAACTCGAAGGTGAGTCGCTGTTTAATGATGCCATGTGTATTGCCGTATTCATGACTTTATTGAATGTATTACAGGGTGAGCATTTTACCATTATAGGTACTTTGCAAACCTTGCTTTATGAAATTGTGGTGGCAATTATTATTGGCTGGGGCTTTGGTCTGGGGATTTTAAGATTGCTGCGTGGCAAACACGAAATGGAATCTTTGATTTTAACTACAGCTCTGTTGGCCTGTGGCTCATATTTAGTTGCGTTATTTGCCCATGCATCTGCGCCCATTGCCTGTGTGATTGGCGGTTTGGTGGTAGGTAACAAGTGGAAAGAAATTTTACAGGAACGTGAAATTCGCGAAGTTAACCATTTCTGGCATACCGTTGAAGGGATTATCAATTCATTCTTATTTACACTGATTGGCCTGGAACTCTTTATTCTCGATTTAAGCATCAATTTGATTCTAGGCGGTATTGTGGCATTCTTTATCTTGCATGCTTCGCGTTTTGCCGCAAATTATCTGTCATTTGCCTTTTTCCCCAGTTTTCGAAATAAAAGTTATAACGGAAGTCTGGCGATTCTATCCTGGGGCGGGGTACGTGGGGGAATTTCACTTGCCTTGATTCTGGCGGTAGCAAATATTCCTGAACTCAGTGAGTACAGCAGTATTCTGGTGGGATATACCTTTATTGCGGTTTTACTTTCCGGCGTAGTTTGCGGACTGGGTTTGCCTGCAGTCATGAATGCCTTTTATTACAACCCGAATGAAGAAACCACCGGTTTTAAAGGCTGGTATCAACGCATGTGCCACAAAATGAATAAGAAAGGCTTTCAGTATATTGTCGGTGAAGATGCCAGTGGCAATGAAACCATTACGGTATATAACCCGGACGCGCTCATTGATGAGAAAGCCGAAGATGGTGTTGCAGTGATGCATAATCCAGAGAAGGTACAGGTGGTGAAACGTTTGGAAAGTCCAGACAATTTCTAATCCTTCCAAATAAAAAAGCCCGATTGAGGGCTTTTTATTTTTACAGAAGCGAAAGTTTGATCAGTTTCTGCTTTAGTGTTGGGAGGTCTGTTTCTTCAAGAATTCCAGATAAGGCTTCACCATCAATTGTTCAGCCTCCAAGATTGGCATGTGACCAATTGCATCCAGCACAACAGGAGCTTCCGCTTTTTTCAGTAAGGCTTGCAGCTCATATGCAGCCTCTACGTTAATAATTTTATCTTGCTTGCCCCAGACAATAAGCGTAGGGACATCAATGCTACGGGCTGCAAGTGAAAAGGAATCAGGTGTATATGTTTTTGACATTACCATCAATTGATCAACCATTTTTTGCGTATTTTTAGCTTGGGCGATCATCATTTTTTCCTGTTCCGTTTTTATTTCATTGGGAATAAAAGGTGCTGTCTGGGTAGCTAACTGCATCAGCTTGGTAAAATCTCCCGATTTTGATACTACCAAATCTTTTAATAAGGTCGGATCTTTTAAATATGGGGTATTTGCGGTTTTAAAAATACCGGCACTATCTACCAAAAGCAGTGATTGGGTATGCAATGGATATTGTGCGGTATAGAGCAGGGCAATCGCACCGCCCATAGAATGTCCGGCAATATGCAGCTGAGAATCAAAATGACCGGCTTCAATAAAGCGGCGAAGTTTTTCCGTTAAATTGGGCAGGGAAAGATCAAAATTTTCCGGAACCTGGGTTTCACCATGTGCCGGCAGGTCTGGAATAACCACATGATAATAAGGGGTTAAATACCGTGCTACACGGTTCCAGTTATCCCGAGTGCCTGCCAAGCCATGAATCAGGAACAGGGTAGGCTTTGTTGATGAGCCACCTTCGCTATAAGTCCAGGTGATCTCTTCTACCTTGAGCTGTTTAGTCTGTAAACCTGCCCAAGCCCGTTCCTGCTGCAGTATATTTTGAAAGTTAATGGTCGATGCAGCAAAACTGGTACTGGCAAATGTACATAAGGTCAGGCTGGCACAGCACATTGCCCATGCCAGACAGAGTGTTGAAAAAGTCCTTTTCATTATGGGTTCTCTCATTGTTTTTATATTGGGTATGATTCAATATTAGAGGGATTTTTGAGTAAACACATTTGCTTGAAAGTCTAAATTGACAGATTTAAGGACAATCTATGCCGCGGCATTTCAGTGCAGCCAGTGAAGAATTGGCACGGCAAATTCTGCAGGTCGTGGCTTTAATTCCCTATGGCAAAGTGGCCTCTTATGGACAGATTGCCAAGATGGCTGGCTTGCCCAAACATGCGCGTTTAGTGGGTTATGTTTTAAAGCACATGGATTCAGAAGCGGAAATTCCCTGGCATAGGGTGATCAATTCTCAAGGGAAAATTAGCCTAAGCAAGCTGAATAATCAGGGTGAAAATATCCAGCGTTTAAAGTTACTCGCAGAAGGAGTAATGGTGATTGGAGATAAAATTAATCTAAAACAATATCAGTGGAAAAATGGTTTATAAAAAATGTGTATTGCAGGAATCGAATTTTCCCACCTTTAGCAAAAGATGGGAAATATCAGCGGAAATATTATTCGCGGACAATCAGTACCGGAATATGAGATTCACCGAGTACACTTTGAGCAACACTCCCTAAAAACAGTTTTTTCAAACCAGTACGGCCATGTGAACCAATAATAATCAGGTCAGCATGACTGTCTTCAGCAGCTCTTACAATTTCCCGATGAATGACTTGTCCTTCAAGCAATTTAGTTTCAACATCAAGGCCTTGTTCATTGAATTTTGCTTTTGC
>DKLL01000192.1 GCA_002455755.1 Acinetobacter sp. UBA6641 | reverse complement strand
AGGAGTTCGAGTATGAACTTTTCAGTTTATTGGCAACATGCTGATGCAGTGAGTAAAACGCTGTATTTCGTGTTATTGGCAATGTCAATTACGACATGGACCATCTTCGTCTTACGTGTAATGGGGACTCGCCAACTGAAGCAACAGGCTTATGCTCAACTTTCTCAGGCTTTAAGCAAGTTAAAAGCAAAATTTGCACCTTTAAATTTTGAGCAACGTAAAGCCGTAGCAGAACAGGCTTTGTTGCGTCAAATTTCAGCTGAAAAAGCCAATGCGGAAAAAGGCGTGGCAGTGTTGGGTACAATTGCTTCACTGGCACCTTTTGTGGGCTTGTTTGGTACGGTTTGGGGTATTTTCCACGCACTGGTTGCGGTTGGTAAAAGTGGTCAGGCAGGTTTGGCCNNAGTAGGTAAAAGTGGTCAGGCAGGCTTGGCTCAAGTCGCAACACCAGTAGGTGAAGCCTTGATTATGACCGGTCTGGGTTTGGCAGTAGCGATTCCTGCAGTATTGGCTTATAACATTTGTACCCGTGTGAACCGCGGTTTGGCGCATGAGTTACAAGACCAGGCGCACAGTCTGTTGATTGATACCATGTTGCAGCAAGACAGCGCAGCTCAGGTAGCATCTAAATCAACAGCAAGTAATTTGGTTGGAGGTCAAGCTTAATGGGCTTTCAATTGGGCGAAGACAACGATGTAGGTATGAATGAGATGAACCTCATTCCACTGATCGATATTATGTTGGTATTGATGATCATCTTCCTGGTGACAGCAACCGTTGCTAACCCATCAATTCCATTAACCTTGCCAAAAACCACGGCGGAAATTACCGAACCGCCACCGAAGGCCATCACCGTCAGTATTAATGCCAAGGGTGAAGTGGCCTGGAATGATCAGGTGATTAGCCTTGAAGAACTGCAAACTCGCTTTAATGAAGCGGGGCAGGCGGAACGTAAACCAACCGTTCAACTTCGTGCAGATAAAGAATCACGCTATGACACGGTTGCACAAGTGATGTCACGTGCGAGCGAAGCCGGGCTCAGTGATATTGCCTTTATGAGTGATAACTAATTTGTGTCTAGTCTTAAAAAAGCGACCTTGAGGGTCGCTTTTTTTATGTTTGATCGCAGCTGAAAAGAGCATTTATTCAGATTTAAGCAAGTCTTGAAACTTGCTGCGTAATTTCATCAGTTTTGGCGGAATAGTAAAGTTACAGTAGCCTTGGGAAGGATTACGGGCAAAGAAATTCTGGTGATATTCTTCAGCAGGGTAGAATTTCGGTGCAGGGCTTAACTCGGTCACAATATTTAAACCTTCCGCTTTCAGGGCATCAATAGTTTGCTGGGCCTGCTGCTGCTGTTCATCATTCAGATAATAAATCACTGAACGATATTGTGTACCGATGTCATTGCCTTGACGGTTTAAGGTCGTTGGGTCATGGGTGGTAAAAAATACATCCAAAAGCTGAGCAAAGCTGATTTGTGTTTCATCATAATCAATCAGAATCACTTCTGCATGGTTGGTGTCACCACGGCAAATATCCTCATAGCTCGGGTTTATAGTGTGACCGCCAGCATAGCCACTGACTACTTTTTCCACACCTTTAAGCTGTAAGAATATGGCTTCGACACACCAGAAGCATCCACCACCCAATAAAGCTTGTTGCATGATCTTATCCTGTATTTGTTTATTATTTTTAATATAGGGGCTTTCTATGAAGCGACAATGAATTTATACATTTTAAACACAAAAGCCTGAGATTTCAGGCTTTTATTTGAGCGATTATCGTGGTTGCACCGGGCTGGTAAATTGCAGTACCACATTGCCATGACGATCCAGCAATTTGAGGGTTTTGCCAAACACCTGATAGTTGGCGACTTTAGCCAAGGCTTCATTGAATTGAGGTGCTACATTGTTCTGATCCAGACAGGCCATTTTTGTTCCTGCCATTTGACTGAGCAGAAGCGTATCTCGACCTGCTTCGTAGCTCCCCATAATACGGTTACAGCCATCGGCACCACTGACACGTTTGGTTGCCGCATCAAATTGTAAACTTGGAATATTGTGTGCAGTCGGTACTGTTTTGATTTCAGTATTGCCAATATGTGTTGCAATCCAGCTACGGTTTTGCAGTTGCACTAAATTTGCAGTTTCAATGGTAGCAGATGCGCTTGGAGTGGTTTCACAACCGCTAAAAGCAATTGCAGTGCCCAGTATGCCAACGGCAAATAGTTTTTTTAACATATTGGAAGTCTCATTCTTGATTTAGCCTGTGTTCTATATAAACAAAAAAATACTCATTTAACTAGAGATAAATCTATGTTTTATATATTTTTAGATTTTTAATAATGGTCATTTTTATGGTGCTGGTTTAGGAATACCTTGGCGAATCAAGTCCGAGTATTGTGGACTGGATATATTGTTTAGCTTGCTGACCCGGGGGTTAATGTAGGCGATCTCATACCACTGTTTTATGGTTAAGTCATGTGAAATGGCATTCAGGTCATACAGATAATTGGGTAAATAACCTGAAGCCAGCAGGCGATAATCCGTAGGTAGATGTCTTTTAGATATTGCTTGCACCATATCAAATACCAGCGTGGTACAGTTGCTGGTGAGACTGTTATACCATTTCGGCCCGTTTTTTAACTCATTGGCTTTACGCAGATATTCTTCAAACAAAGCCCGTCTTTCTGCTTTTGACATATTGACCGGAAAGAAATAGACATGCTCACCACGAACATTGCTGCGGGTATAAATCAGA
>DKLL01000131.1:470-2597 GCA_002455755.1 Acinetobacter sp. UBA6641 | reverse complement strand
CACTTCATTTGAGAATCTAAGGCTTTTAATAATGGTGGATATGCTTGTGATACTAAATAACTATACGAATGGTTAAGAGTAGGGTGTGCAGGGGTTTTTTAAAAATATATAATTGATCAAAACCAAAGCAGAAATATGCTGAAAAATGATCTGATTGTTGTGAGATTGTTTGAATTGGCGATTAAAGCGCTAATCGTAAGCTTGAACCTGCAAAGTTGAGATTAAAATGTTATCATATAACGTATATAAAGAGGGCCAATTTAAAGATTGTGCTCTCTTTTGTTATATGTGTCGAAGTGAGGTAGGACTTTGGTCTAGATTGAATCTAATTATGAGATAAAGCACCATATATTAGATGAAAATACTGCTGATGTATTTCGCTGGGTTATGAGAGGTATGTGTCAAAAAAATCAATTGTAACTGGAGAACATGTTACGATTTGTCACAAAGCTATATTTAAAAAAAGCGTTTTATTTACGTACATTTTTTCAACATTGGAAATTATGTATAAGGTTTATAAATAGATATAAATCGCTTTAGAAAAATTAAGTCGTGCAGTTATTTTTTCTAAGTCGATTTGCAAAAAATTGCTCGGTTTTGGTCGAGTATTTAAATGAGTGATGATGCCAATGAGGGCGTTATGATTCATTATTCACATTGGGTTATTCCTAATGTATTGATAACGCCTCATGGCTTATGCCTGATGGGGACTAATGTCATGTTACCAATTTGACATTATTAATCATGGGTTCGCTTAAAAAGCATCCTGAAAATGTTTTTGCAATAGGAAATGGGTCCACAAATGCAAGAAGTTGCTGACGCACTGCGTCTTGACACTGAACTTAGCGCTGACAGTGCAGCGTATATTGAAGAACTTTATGAGCAGTATTTAACCTCACCAGACTCAGTAGGAGCTGACTGGCAGGAATACTTCGGTAAATTCCCTAAAGGTGATCAACCACATAGCAATGTACGTGAGCAATTCCTTTTATTAGGTCGCAACTCAAGTCGCGTTCAACCTGTGATTCAAAGTGCTGTAAGTTCTGAGCATGAACGTCGTCAAATTGGCGTACTGCAGCTGATTGCGGCTTATCGTAACCGTGGTCATCAAAAAGCAAAATTAGATCCACTTGGTCTGGCTAAGCGTGAAATTGTGCCTGATCTTGATCTTGCTGCACATGGTTTGACTCAATCTGATTTAGACACAGTGTTTAACACGGGTAACCTTGCAATCGGCAAGACTGAAGCAACTTTAGGTGAAATGGTTCAGGCGATGGAAGCGACTTATTGTGCTTCTATTGGTGCTGAATACATGCACATTGTTGATACCAAAGAAAAACGCTGGATTCAACAACGTCTTGAAAGTGCAAAAGGTCAATTCGGTTTCACTGCTGAACAGAAAAAACATGTTTTAGAACGTCTAACAGCAGCTGAAGGCTTAGAAAAATACCTCGGTAATAAATACGTCGGTGCAAAACGTTTTGGTGTTGAAGGGGGGGAATCTTTCATCCCGATGGTCAATGAACTGATTCAACGTGCAGGTTCTGTAGGTTGTAAAGAAGTTGTGATCGGTATGCCTCACCGTGGCCGTTTAAATCTTCTTGTAAATATTATGGGTAAAAACCCGGCTGACCTGTTTGGTGAGTTCGAAGGTAAATCACTGCATAAAAAAGGTTCAGGTGACGTTAAGTACCATCAAGGTTTCTCCTCTAACGTGATGACTCCGGGTGGCGAAGTTCACTTGGCATTGGCATTTAATCCGTCGCACCTGGAAATTGTTGGACCTGTAGTTGAAGGTTCGGTACGTGCCCGTCAAGTACGTCGTAAAGACATTGGCGGTGATGACGTATTGCCAATCATCGTTCATGGTGATGCTGCTTTTGCAGGCCAAGGTGTAAATCAAGAAACNNTCACAACTTCTGATCCACGTGACGCACGTTCTACTGAATACTGTACTGATATTGCGAAAATGATTCAGGCACCCATCTTCCATGTCAATGGTGATGATCCTGAAGCTGTATTGTTTGTGTCTCAATTGGCTCATGACTTCCGTCATACCTTCCGTAAGGATGTTGTGATTGACATGTTCTGCTACCGTCGTCGCGGTCACAACGAAGCAGATGAACC
>DKLL01000131.1:0-355 GCA_002455755.1 Acinetobacter sp. UBA6641 | reverse complement strand
GACCTTGAAGCAGGTAAACACGTTGCTAACGCACTTGTCCTTGAGCCAAATACCAAAATGTTTGTGGACTGGACACCTTATTTAGGCCATGACTACACAGACGAATGGGATACGACTTTCCCGATCGAACGCCTCAAAGAACTCGGCACCAAAATGCGCGAGCTTCCAGAAGGTTTCGTCATGCAGCGTCAAGTGGCGAAAGTGATTGACGATCGCCTGAAAATGCAAACCGGTGAAATGCCGCTGAACTGGGGTGCAGCAGAAACTCTAGCCTATGCTTCGATTCTGGATGAAGGCTTCCTGGTTCGCTTAACCGGTGAAGACGTAGGTCGTGGTACCTTCTCACACCGTCATG
>DKLL01000274.1 GCA_002455755.1 Acinetobacter sp. UBA6641 | reverse complement strand
TGCTCTGTATTTAGCATGGTCATAGGCTGACAATGAATTTCCTGACTATCGGTGGTATGACTAATCATGGTGAAACGCACACCTTTGATCAGTTTCCATAATTTTTCACGGTTTTGATTGTCTGTCATGATTATTCTCCAAAAGTTCAGCATTCATACGAAAAATAAATAATTAAATTTTGTCTACTGTTCTGTTTTTAGATTAATTGTATTTTGCAGTTTGAATATGCCATCTCACGTAACTTATACATTTCAATAATCAAAGATGAGATTAACCCTCATAAAAAATAACGAAAACCAATTCCGTTACATTTCATTTTAAAAAGAAAGTAAATCATGGATTCTTTTGAATGTGGGATGATAAAAATCTGTATTTAATCGGCAGCTGTATAACTGGCAGATCAATCATAGATTCAATTTGAAGCAGTTAATGCGGGATCTAGAATTAAACCCCTTAAAAAGCTGAATCCCTCTTTATTTCTGTTGAGGGAATAAAGAGAGATTCAAATATTTAAGCTATTCAGTGCATCTCAGGCGATTTCTTCGAGTTGCAACTCCTGACGCATCAGTTCCTGTAATTTGAATTTTTGTGCCTTGCCTGAAGCAGTCATTGGAAATTCGGTAAAAAAGCGTACATAACGTGGTACTTTATTGTGCGAGATATGCTCTGCACAATACTTACGAATTGCTTCTTCATTGACCTGATGATGCTCGTGCAAAATAATACAAGCGCAGAGTTCTTCACCATATTTGGCATCTGGCAGTCCAATCACCTGTACATCCGAAACATCCGGATGAGTATAGAGGAAATCTTCAATTTCTTTCGGGAACAGGTTTTCACCGCCACGAATGACTACATCTTTAATCCGGCCTTTGATTTTTACAAAGCCTTCATCATCCATTTCGGCAATATCGCCGGTGTGCATCCATTTGGCAACATCAATCACTTCCTGAGTCTTGTCATTGTCCTCCCAATAACCCAGCATGACTGAATAACCACGCACGCACAATTCACCCAGTTTTCCACGTGGTACAACCTTGCCGTTTTCATCGACAATTTTGATTTCCAGATGTGGATGTACCCGGCCAACCGTACCGACACGGTGTTCGACCGAATCTGAAGTAGAACTCTGCGCACTGACCGGTGCAGTTTCAGTCATGCCATAACAGATCGTAATTTCTGACATATGCATACGGTCAATCACGCGCTGCATAATTTCACGTGGACATGGGCTGCCCGCCATGATTCCAGTACGTAAGCTGCTCAGATCGAACTCATCGAATTGTTCATGTTCAAGCATGGCAATAAACATGGTTGGCACACCATAGGCTGCGGTGCATTTTTCTTGTTGAATCGTTTTAAGCGTATCCAGCGGATTAAACACGGCAGATGGGTACACCATGGTAGAACCATGCGTAATACAGGCCAAATTACCCATGACCATGCCGAAACAATGAAATAGTGGTACCGAAATACAGACACGGTCTTCCGGCCCTAAATGAATTGCTTCACCGACAAAATAACCATTATTCAAAATATTATTATGGGTCAGCATGGTTCCTTTCGGATTACCCGTGGTGCCGGAAGTAAATTGAATATTAATGGTTTCATCAAACTGTAAATCAGCGGCAATGGCTTGCAATTGATTTAACTGTGCAGCAGTAGGCTCTGGCAATAAATCAGAAAAACGGTGAATACCGATATGCTGTTCATGATCAATTTTGATCACGTGCTGTAAATGCGGCAGGCGTTTTGCAGAAAGTCGTTTATCTACCGATTCAGTAAGCTCAGGGGCAATTTTAGTCAAAATTTCCTGATAATTACTGGTTTTAAATTGCGCGGCAATAACCAATGCCTTGCAGGATACTTTATTCAGCACATATTCAAGCTCACTGCTTTTATAGGCAGGATTCAAATTGACCAGAATCATGCCGGCTTTAAAGGCTGCAAACTGGGTGATGGTCCATTCCACACAATTGGGCGACCAAATCGCAATCCGGTCACCCTTTTCCAAGCCTAATTGAATTAGGCTACAAGCAAATGCATTGACCTGATCCTGCAGCTGTTTATAGCTTAAGCGTACATTTTGATGCACGCTGACCACAGCATCCTGTTCAGCATATTGCTGGCATGCCTGATCAAACTTTTCACCAATCGTCATGCCCAATAAAGGCTGGCTGCTGGTTCCATAGGCATAGCTTAACCGTACTTGTGTCATTGAATCACTCTCCTTGATTCTTTGTAATTATGATTCTTTCACTTTAATTGTTTTGACTCAGACGACTTTCCCAAACAGCCTTGTTTTTGTGTGTTTAACTGATCACTCACCCTCCTTTAAATTAACGCCACTTACACAAAAATCGGTAACCTGTTTGACAAAATAGTCTTTATAGGCCTGATCAAACCTGACATTTTTTGAAGGATTCAAGGGTTCAATTACCACAAAAGTCATGGCACCCACCACACACAGGGCTGCGGTATTTAAATCTTCAAATCCAAACTCGCCATTGATTTTACCTTCGGCAAGTATTTCATTAATGCTTTGTTTAATCAGTTGCTTACTGCGAAAACGCTCATGTTCAAGCAAAGGATCGACAGGCTCAAACATCAGCGAATACGCAAGTTGGGGGTTATTCAATGCACGTTTAACAAAAGTCGTCACCGCCTTGTGTAATTTTTCAGATGCAGAAAGATCACTTGCAGCAATGTTATTCAAAATTTGAACTTCATACTGAATGGCTTCTGACAATACTTCAATTAACACCTGACTTTTGTTGTCGAAATAACGATAAACCAGACCACTGGATACGCCAGCACGATCAGCAATCGCCTGAATTTGCGCATCTTTAAAGCCCCCTTGAGCAATCAGTTCACGCGCAGACTGCAAAATCGTTTGACGATTTTGCTCCATTCTTTCCTGCATCAACGATGATCTTTTATAACTCATAATCTTATTCTCAACCAGATAAAATGAATTGTAAATCATTTTGTGAATTTATATTCACTTTTTCAAAGAATAGTTGTATTGTAAAAATACAGGCACAACAAAAATGCTTTTTGGAACAACAAATATAACCATCAGGATGAATGAAGAAATGAATCTACAAAGTTTAAATTTTGGTTTGGATGAAACGCTAATTGCCCTTAAAGATTCAATCGCAGCATTCTGTGCAAAGGAGATTGCACCGATTGCCCAGCAAGTTGACCAAGACAATGAATTCCCTGCTCACCTGTGGAAAAAATTTGGTGATATGGGACTACTTGGCCTGACTGTAAGCGAGGAATACGGTGGAACTAACCTGGGTTATTTGGCCCATATTATTGCCATGCAAGAAATTTCCCGTGCATCAGCATCGATTGGCTTGTCCTACGGCGCACATTCTAACTTATGTGTAAACCAAATTAAGCGAAATGGTAGCGAAGAGCAAAAGCAAAAGTATTTACCTAAACTGGTTTCCGGTGATTTTGTCGGTGCCCTCGCAATGTCAGAGCCTAATGCAGGTTCGGATGTGGTGAGCATGAAATTAAAAGCCGAAGACAAAGGCGATCATTACCTGCTTAATGGTTCAAAAATGTGGATTACCAATGGTGGCGATGCTGACGTACTGGTGGTGTATGCCAAAACTGATCTTCAAGCCGGTTCTAAAGGCATGACCGCTTTTCTGGTTGAAAAAGGTATGCCAGGTTTTAGTCATGGTACTCATCTGGACAAATTAGGCATGCGCGGTTCCAATACCTACCCGCTTTTCTTCGACAATGTAGAAGTGCCGAAAGAAAATGTGCTGGGTGGCGTGGGTAATGGCACCAGGGTTTTAATGAGTGGTTTGGACTATGAACGTGCAGTTTTAAGTGCAGGTCCACTGGGCATTATGGATGCCTGTATTGATACCGTAATTCCTTATATTCATGACCGTAAACAGTTTGGTCAGGCACTGGGTGAATTCCAGTTGATGCAAGGCAAAATTGCCGATATGTATTCCACCTGGCTGGCATGTAAAGCACTGGTTTATGCGGTGGGCGCTGAATGTGACAAGGCTGAACATAGCCGTAGCTTACGTAAAGATGCAGCAAGTGCCATTTTATATGCTGCTGAAAAAGCCACCTGGATGGCAGGTGAAACCATTCAAACCTTGGGTGGTAATGGCTATATCAACGAATTTTCAGCGGGTCGTTTATGGCGCGATGCCAAACTTTATGAAATTGGTGCGGGAACTTCTGAAATCCGTCGCATGCTGATTGGTCGCGAACTGTTTAATGAAACAGCTTAAATCACGATTCATAAGCACACTGAATAACAAGGAAGTTCGAAGATGAATACATTACAAAGCAAAATTAATATTCGAAGCGAAGATTTTAAAACCAACCAGGCTGCCATGCAGATTCTGGTTGATGATTTAAAACAAAAAGCGCAGCAGATTGCTTTAGGCGGCGGCGAAAAGGCCCGTGAAAAACATTTGGCACGCGGCAAACTGTTACCACGTGAACGGGTTGATCATCTGATTGATGCCGGAACTGCCTTTTTAGAAATTGGACAATTGGCGGCTTATAACGTGTACCCGGATGATGTACCTGCTGCGGGCGTGATTGCCGGAATTGGCCAGGTCAATGGCGTGACCTGCATGATTGTAGCCAATGATGCGACGGTGAAAGGTGGAACCTATTATCCGCTGACGGTGAAAAAACATTTACGTGCACAAGAGATTGCCGAACAAAACCATTTACCGTGTATTTATCTGGTGGACTCTGGCGGTGCTTATTTACCAATGCAGGATGAGGTGTTCCCGGATCGTGATCACTTCGGACGTATTTTCTATAATCAGGCGCGTATGTCCAGCCAAGGCATTGCCCAAATTGCGGTGGTGATGGGCAGCTGTACCGCAGGGGGTGCCTATGTGCCTGCCATGTCGGACGAAACCATTATTGTCCGTAATCAAGGCACGATTTTCTTGGGTGGCCCGCCATTGGTGAAAGCCGCGACTGGTGAAGTGGTCAGTTCTGAGGAANNGGGGTTGCCGATCATCTGGCTGAAAGCGATGAACATGCGATTGCGATTGCCCGCAACATCGTGGCGAACTTAAATAAAAAACCCAATAAAACCGCAGATCAAATTGAAGCACCGTTATTTGATGCACAAGAACTGTATGGCATTGTGCCAAGTGATGCATCTAAGCCATTTGATGTGCGTGAAGTGATTGCCCGTATTGTCGATGGTTCACGTTTTGATGAATTTAAAGCGCGTTTTGGTACGACATTAATCACAGGTTTCGCTGAACTTTTTGGTATGAAAGTCGGCATCATTGCCAATAACGGCATTCTGTTTTCGGAATCGGCCCAAAAAGGTGCGCATTTCATTGAATTGTGTACCCAGCGCAGTATTCCCCTTTTATTTATTCAAAACATTACCGGTTTTATGGTCGGTCGCCAGTATGAAAATGAAGGCATTGCCAAAAATGGGGCCAAACTGGTGATGGCAGTGGCCAATGCTAATGTGCCGAAATTGACTTTAGTGATTGGCGGTTCTTTTGGTGCCGGTAATTACGGTATGTGTGGTCGTGCCTATTCTCCGCGCTTCCTGTGGACCTGGCCAAACTCGCGTATTTCGGTAATGGGCGGTGAACAGGCTTCAAGTGTTTTATCGACCTTAAAACGCGACCAGATTGAACAAAAAGGTGAAAGCTGGTCAGCCGAACAGGAAGATCAATTTAAACAACCAATTCGTGATCAGTACGAGCGCCAAGGTCATCCTTATTATGCTTCAGCGCGTCTTTGGGATGACGGCGTGATTGATCCTGCACAAACTCGCCAAGTCTTGGGCTTAAGTTTGGCAGCGGCACTGAATGTACCAATTTTACCAACCAAATTTGGCGTATTCCGCATGTAAGGGGTAAAAAAAATGAGCTATCAATTTTTACAACTCGAACAACAAGGTCAGGTTGCCTATGTTTGGCTGAATCGCCCTGAATTGCACAATGCATTTAATACAACAGTCATTGAAGAATTGCATGCCTGCTTTAAGCAAATCAATACACGTGATGATATACGTGTNNCACAGAATCAGGTCGCGACAGTCTGGATTAACCGTGCTGAATTGCACAATGCCTTTAATACCCAGGTGATTGAAGAACTGCATGCCTGCTTTCAAGCTTTAAATGACCGTGATGATGTGCGTGTGGTGATTTTGGCGGGTCGAGGCAAGAGCTTCTCGGCCGGCGCTGACCTGAACTGGATGAAACAGGCTGGTCAAGCGTCGCAAGCGGAAAATGAAGCCGATGCGCTGAAACTGGCAAAAATGTTGCAAAGTCTGGCGACTCTAAAACAGCCCACCATTGCCCGGGTACACGGCATTGCTTTTGGTGGCGGTATGGGACTGGCATCTGCCTGTGATATCTGTATTGCCAGCACGGATGCCAAATTTGCCACCTCGGAAGTACGTCTAGGTCTGGCACCTTCGACTATTAGCCCTTATGTGATTCGTGCCATTGGTGCGCGTCAGGCTTCGCGCTATTTCTTAACCGCAGAACGCATCACTGCCGAGCAAGCGCAAAAAATTGGCCTGGTGCATGAAGTAACGGCCATTGAAGAACTGGATAGCAAGATTGATGAAATTGTTCAGGCCTTGCTTTTAGGTGGCCCTGAAGCACAGGCAGCATCCAAACAACTGATTCAACTGGTCGACCAGCAGGTATTAACTGAAGAATTACTGCTGCAAACAGCGCAACATATTGCTCATGTACGCCAGGGATTAGAGGCGAAAAATGGCTTGAGTGCTTTTTTAGATAAACAAAGTCCTTCCTGGATTATCTCTACAGCACAACAATAATAAGGATCATACAATGTTTGAAAAAATCTTAATTGCAAACCGTGGTGAAATCGCCTGCCGTGTGATTCGTAGCGCAAAAAAACTTGGAATCGCAACGGTAGCGGTTTATTCCGATGCCGATGCACAATCGCAACATGTCAAACTTGCCGATGAAGCCATTTATATCGGTGAATCTCCGGCGGCACAAAGTTATTTACAGATTGATCGCATTATTCAGGCAGCATTAAAAACTGGCGCACAAGCCATTCATCCGGGTTACGGTTTCTTGTCGGAAAATGACCAGTTTGCCGAAGCCTGCCAGGCCAATAACATTACCTTTATCGGTCCACCGGTCGCTGCCATTTTGGCGATGGGTTTAAAAGCCACCTCTAAAGCCTTGATGGAAAAAGCTGGTGTGCCTTTAACCCCGGGCTATCACGGCAGCAATCAGGATGCGGAATTTTTAAAACAACAGGCTGATGCAATTGGCTATCCAGTACTGATTAAAGCCAGTGCCGGTGGCGGTGGTAAAGGCATGCGTCTGGTAGAACGCAGTGAAGATTTCTTAAGTTCACTGGCGTCTTGTAAAAGCGAAGCCAAATCCAGCTTTGGCAATGATGAAGTACTGATCGAACGCTATGTGGTTAATCCGCGTCATATCGAAGTACAGGTATTTGGCGACTCACACGGCAACTATGTACATTTATTTGAACGGGATTGCTCGGTACAACGCCGTCATCAAAAAGTGCTTGAAGAAGCACCNNAGCGCCACTGGTTTCACAAGATAAACTCGATGCCATGCGCCAAGCCGCGATTGATGCCGCGCGTGCGGTCGACTATGTCGGTGCCGGAACGGTCGAGTTCATTGTCGAACAAGACGGCACCGCCTATTTCATGGAAATGAATACCCGTCTACAGGTTGAACATCCGGTCACTGAAATGATCACCGGTGTTGATCTGGTGGAATGGCAATTGCGTGTAGCCTTTGGTGAGCCCTTACCGAAACAGCAAGATCAGTTAAAAATTCATGGTCATGCCATTGAAGCGCGCGTCTATGCAGAAGAACCGGAAAAAGCCTTTATTCCTGCAATTGGTCAAATCAGCTATTTGCATTACCCTGAACAAAATCAGCATGTCCGGGTCGACAGCGGTATCGTTCAAGGTGATGAAATCAGCAGCTATTACGATCCGATGATTGCCAAACTGATTGTCTGGGGTGAAAACCGTGAAGCGGCTTTATTGCAAATGCACCATGCCTTAGGACAGTTCCATGTCGATGGTTTGGGTAACAATATTNNGAGTTACTGCTGCGTTTCAGTAAAAATAAGCCAGCGAGCAATCCGGTCTGGCAAAGTGAAACGCTATGGCGCGTGAATATCCGTCCAAGCTATGCGATTAAATTAAAGCTCGATAAAGCATTTGTTCAAGTTAATTTAAGCGCTGAAAAAGAAGGTTTTGTTGCCGAATATCAAGGTGAAAAATTCCATATTTCCGGACAGCTTTTAAATAATAATACTGCACATTTCAATATTAACGGCAAACAGGACAAAATTGCGTTTAGCCAAAATGCACACGGCCTCACCATTTTTAAAAATGGTCAAAGCCACAAGTTTAGTTATCTGAATCAGAAATTCAGTTCTGAGGATGCACAAAGCACTGAAGGCAACTTAAAAGCACCGATGCCAGGCGTAATTACCCAAGTTCTGGTTGCGGCTAACGATCAGGTGAAAAAAGATGATGTGCTGATGACGCTTGAAGCCATGAAAATGGAATATTCAATTCGTGCACCGCATGACGGCATCATTGCAGCCTCCTATTTCCAGGCTGGTGACCAGGTCAAAGCCGGTGATGAACTGGTGGAATTTCAGGCTCTGGCGGAGGAAGTCGCATGACTGATTTGGTCAAAATTGTAGAGGTCGGACCGCGCGATGGTCTGCAAAATGAAAAAACACCCCTCACCCTGGATGACCGCAAGAACCTGATTCTTGATCTCATGCAAACAGGATTGAAGTCGATTGAAGTCGGTTCCTGTGTTTCAGCCAAATGGGTGCCGCAAATGGCAGACAGTGATGCATTGTTTGCCAGCTTACCGCAAGATTCCAATATTCAGTTCAGCTTGCTGACTCCGAATTTAAAAGGTTTTGAGTCTGCGCTGGCGGTCGGCTGTAAAGAGGTTGCGGTGTTTACCGCAGCTTCTGAAAGTTTCACCCGCAAAAATATCAACTGTTCCATTGATGAAAGCTTTGAAAAGTTTGCCGATGTCATGGCAGCTGCCAAAGCCAATGATATTAAAGTTCGTGGTTATGTATCCTGTATGGTGGACTGCCCGTATGAAGGTGCCATTGATCCGCAGCAAGTCGTTAAAGTCAGCCAACGCTTGCTGGATATGGGCTGTTATGAAGTGTCCTTGGGAGAAACCATTGGTACTGCCACTCCCGATCGGGTGAAAAAGGTGTGGGATGTTTGCCTTGCCGAATTAGACAGCCAGGTTCTAGCCGGGCATTTCCATAATACTTACGGTATGGCGATTGCCAACATCTATCAATCGCTTAATCAAGGTATTCGGGTATTTGATTCTTCAATTGCCGGTTTAGGTGGCTGTCCTTATGCCAAAGGTGCTTCGGGTAATGTTTCAACTGAAGACTTGTACTATTTATTGTCCAAAATGGGTTTTGAAACCGGTATTAACTTGGACGCGTTAATGCAGGCTAGCCGCAATATCAGCCAGTTATTAAACCGCAATAATCCATCGAATTACGCCAATGCCTATTGGCAAACCCGGTGTGCCTGACACAAAGCGACAATTGTTATATTGATAAAAAATTAAAGTGGGTCATACCCAGGACTGACCAGGAATAACAAGAGGGATCAAATGCCAAATAAAGTTTATGAAAGTGCACAAGCGGCCTTGCAAGACGTCATCAAAGACGGTCAAACCCTAGCGGTCGGTGGTTTCGGTTTATGTGGCATTCCGGAAGCATTAATTGCGGCACTCAAAGATACGGGTGCAAAACAACTGACCTGTATTTCCAACAATGCCGGTGTGGATGGCTTCGGTTTGGGTCTCTTACTGGAAACCAAACAGATCAAAAAAATGATTTCATCTTATGTGGGTGAAAACAAGGAATTTGAACGTCAATATTTAAACGGCGAACTGGAAGTAGAGCTGACCCCGCAAGGTACACTGGCTGAAAAACTACGTGCTGGCGGTGCCGGTATTCCAGCCTTTTTCACCCAGACCGGTGTCGGCACTTTAATTGCCGAAGGNNGATAAAGCGGGTAATCTGATTTTCCGTAAAACTGCACAAAACTTTAATCCGGTCTGTGCCATGGCCGGCAAAATCAGCATTGCTGAAGTGGAAAAAATTGTCGAAATTGGCGATTTGGATCCAGATGAAATTCACCTTCCCGGAATTTATATTAACCGGATTATTTTAAATCCCCATCCTGAAAAACGCATCGAACAAATGACATTAAAAGCGGAGGCGGTATAAATGGCTTGGACTCGTAATGAAATGGCACAGCGTGCCGCTTTAGAACTGCAAGATGGGTTCTATGTCAATTTAGGCATTGGCTTACC
>DKLL01000116.1 GCA_002455755.1 Acinetobacter sp. UBA6641 | reverse complement strand
CACTTCATTTGAGAATCTAAGTTTATAAAAAAAGGAGCATTCATGCTCCTTCTTTAAAAAATAATGAAATTCAATTATGAAACTAAACGTGGTGTCACGTTTTTATTATCCTTTTGCTCACGCTTATGGAATTTAAGCACTCCATCGTTAAAGCGTGCATGTTTTAATTGTTTACGGTCAGCCAGATAATTATTGGATACACTCCAAGGTGCATGCTTGCCCTGTTTTGGCATGACATCAGCAGCACGGGCAATATAGCCTGAAGTCAGACTGCCCATAACGGTATCTTGCATTAACTCGGTGGCATCACCTTGTGGAATCACTTCATCATAGCCATTTTTGTCCATGTAGTTGATCAGACGGCAAATATAATCCGCTGCAATATCCACTTTAAGTGTCCAGGAAGCATTGATATAACCAATAATCATCGCCATATTCGGCACATCACTGACCATAATACCCTGATACAGCATATGTTTAGAGGTATTTATCGGCTTGCCATCAATGGTCGCCTGAATGCCGCCTAAAATTTGAATATTCAAACCTGTTGCAGAGACAATAATATCGGCATCAAGATGCTTACCAGACTTTAACTGAATACCATTTGCGGTAAATTTCTCAATTTGATCCGTTTCGACTGAAGCGCGACCTTCACGTAAAATTTTAAACAAATCTCCATCCGGTACCACGCATAAACGCTGATCCCAAGGATTATAATCCGGGGTAAAATGCTTCATATCCACCTTACCCTTGAGCTGAAATTCAATCGATTTTAGCAACAAGCTACGCAATAATTTAGGCTGTTTCTGCGCCAGTGCGTAGATACCGCGTTGCATGCCGATATTACGTGCACGTGTTAATTTATAAGCCACATCTTCTGGCAAGTACTTACGCATTTTGTCGTAAAGGATATCAATCGATGGAACAGAGGCAATATAAGTTGGAGAACGTTGCAACATGGTGACATGCCCTGCCCCTCCTTTCGCCATCGCAGGCACTAGAGTAATTGCAGTTGCCCCACTGCCAATAATGACTACCTTTTTACCGGAATAATCTAACTGTTCAGGCCAATGTTGCGGATGAATAAATTGACCTTTAAATGCCGACTGATTTGGGAATTCAGGTTGAAACCCCTGATCGTAATTGTAGTAACCTGTACATCCTAGAACAAAATTAGCCACCCAGGTTTGCTTGTTGTTGGCTGCATCTTCAATTTCAACCACCCACTTTTTAAGCGCCGAATCATAATTTGCAGCTAAAACCCGGTGTTGAAAATGAATTTTACTTTTGAGCTGATACTCATCAATTACTTCAGATAAATAATTCTTGATAGACGGTCCATCAGCCAAGACACTGTCTTTTTGCCAAGGCTTAAAGTTGAAGCCAAAAGTGGACATATCAGAATCGGAACGAATACCGGGATACTTGAATAAATCCCAGGTTCCACCAAAACTTTCACGACGTTCAATAATGTCAAAAGAGCGTTGTGAGCAATTTTTAGAAAGATGAACAGCAAGACCAATACCTGAAATACCGGCACCTACAATCAAAATATCAATATGTTTTTCCATGTTCTTTTTATAACCCGTTTAAGCTTTGTTTTATTAAAGCACAAAACTGACAATACGCAATGTCAAGTTTATATAAAAGTGATAAAAAATATATCAGTTCGGGACAAAAACTTAAATTTTCTGACAATATAAAATCATCAGGCATAAAAAAGACCGGTGAAACACCGGTCTTTTTTAGAACAACTGAAGCTATTCTTGCAAAATTAGTTAACTTCGCGATCTACTAGCTCAACGTAAGCCATCGGTGCAGCATCACCTGCACGGAAGCCCGCTTTAAGAACACGTAGATAACCGCCGTTACGTTCTTTGTAACGAGGGCCAAGAACGGTAAATAATTTACCAACAGTTGCTGCTGAACGAGTACGAGCAAACGCTAAACGACGGTTTGCAACAGTATCGTTTTTAGCTAAAGTGATTAAAGGCTCAGCTACACGACGTAACTCTTTAGCTTTAGGCACAGTTGTTTTAATCAACTCGTGCTCGAACAAAGAGTTAGTCATGTTTTGGAACATCGCTTTACGATGACTGCTTGTACGGCCTAATTTCACACCACTATTACGATGACGCATGGTGATAGTCCTACTTAATTAACGACTACGATAAGCAAAGCGATCGTCCATGCGGAGGCTAGCCGGTGGCCAGTTCTCTAAACGCATGCCCAATTGCAAGCCTTTCGATGCCAGAACATCTTTGATTTCAGTTAACGATTTTTTACCTAAGTTAGGAGTTTTCAACAACTCCACTTCAGTACGTTGAACCAAATCACCGATGTAGTAAATATTTTCTGCTTTCAAACAGTTAGCAGAACGAACAGTAAGCTCTAGATCATCTACTGGACGAAGCAAGATTGGATCCACTTCTTCGCGAGGCTCTTGAGCAACAGGAGCTTGATCTTTCTGAAGATCAACAAAAATTGCAATTTGTTGTTGCAAGATTGTTGCCGCTTTACGGATTGCTTCTTCAGGATCAACTGTACCGTTAGTTTCAAGATCAATGATCAATTTATCAAGGTCAGTACGTTGTTCTACACGAGCGTTTTCCACTGTGTAAGACACGCGCTTGATTGGGCTATAAGAAGCATCTAACTGTAAACGACCCACCGGGCGAGTCTCGCCTTCAGGGAAACGTGAGTCAGAAGTTTCATAACCGCGACCTTGAGAAACTTTCAGGCGCATTTTTAAATTGCCTGAAGCACTTAAAGTGCCAATCAAATGCTCAGGGTTTACCACTTCAACATTATGAGGTAAACGAAGATCAGCAGCAGTTACATCACCCGGACCTTGTTTTTCTAGNNAGAAGGTCAGCCGCAGTTACATCGCCTGGACCTTGTTTTTCTAATGTCAAATATGCTTCGTTTTGATCGAACAGCTTAATCGACAATCCTTTTAGGTTCAGCAAGAGCTCGACGATGTCCTGCTGCAAGCCTTCTAAGGTACTGTACTCGTGCTCAACCCCTTCTATTTCAACTTCTACCACAGCAGCGCCAGGTAAAGAAGAAAGAAGGATACGACGTAAAGCATTACCCAGAGTATGACCAAAGCCACGCTCTAATGGTTCCAGAATCACTTTTGCCGAGGTCCCGCTAGCCGCTTCGACCTTGATCGCTTGCGGAGTTAGAAACTCATTTGCAGTACGCGTCATTATTGCTACCTCAAGGATTATTTAGAATACAATTCTACAATCAAGCTTTCGTTGATTTCAGCAGGTAAATCAGAACGATCCGGTGCAGCTTTAAACGTACCTTCTAGTTTTGAATGGTCAACTTCCATCCAAGAAGGGATACCACGTTGAGCAGCCAATTCAATTGCGCTTTTAATACGTAATTGTTGTTTAGCACCTTCGTGAACCGCGATTACATCACCAGCTTTAACTTGGATAGACGCGATGTTAACACGACGGCCATTCAAAGTAATGCTACGGTGAGATACAAGCTGACGAGCTTCTGCACGTGTAGAACCAAAACCCATGCGATAAACTACGTTATCAAGACGGCTTTCAAGCAATTTCAACAAGTTTTCACCTGTTGCGCCTTTCACACGAGCAGCTTCTTTATAGTAGTTACTAAATTGACGTTCTAACACACCGTACATACGACGTACTTTTTGTTTTTCACGTAATTGTAGTGAATACTCAGATTGTTTGCTGCCACGAGCTCCGCCGTGTTGGCCAGGAGCTTTAGCATGTTTTTTTGTCTTAACGTCAAACGGTTTAACGCCTGATTTAAGTTGCAGGTCTGTCCCTTCGCGGCGAGAGAGTTTGCATTTTGGACCAATATAACGAGCCATGAATGTTTCTCCTTACACGCGACGTTTTTTAGGTGGACGACAACCGTTGTGCGGGATTGGCGTCACATCGGTAATGCTGTTAATTTTATAACCCACTGCACCTAAAGCACGAACCGCAGACTCACGACCAGGACCAGGACCTTTTACAAGGACGTCCAAGTTTTTCAAACCGTAATCCAAAGCTGCTTTACCAGCAACTTCAGCAGCTACCTGCGCAGCAAACGGAGTTGATTTACGTGATCCACGGAAGCCTTGTCCACCTGAAGTGGCCCAAGCCAGTGCATTACCTTGACGATCGGTAATAGTCACAATGGTGTTATTAAAAGAAGCGTGAATGTGTGCAACACCTTCAGAGACGGTACGAGTGACCTTCTTGCGTGTGCGAGTATCTTTAGCCATCTTTTAGCTTCCAGAAATCTTATTTCTTAATAGGTTTGCGCGGACCTTTACGGGTACGTGCGTTAGTTTTGGTGCGTTGTCCACGGACAGGCAAGCTGCGACGATGACGAAGACCGCGGTAGCAGCCTAAATCCATTAAACGTTTAATGTTCATGGAAATTTCGCGACGTAAATCACCTTCGGTCGGAACCTTGGTAATTTCTGCACGAATCGCATCAAGCTGAGCATCATCCAATTCACGGATCTTAGTAGTTGGTGCAATACCAGCAGCAGCTAAGATGTTCTTAGCAGTGTGGCGACCGATACCAAAAATATACGTGAGGGAGATAACAGCATGCTTGTTATCCGGAATGTTTACACCGGCAATACGAGCCATTCACTTTCTCCAAAAAGGCAGTAGAGATAATCAACCGCCCCACAAATATCTTGAGGGGCGGATAATAACCTAATTAGCCTACTGAAATCAACAGGTCTTGATCAGATTAACCTTGACGCTGCTTATGACGAGGTTCAGCGCTACAAATCACGCGGATAACCCCATTACGACGGATAACTTTACAGCTACCACAAATTTTTTTAACAGAAGCTTGTACTTTCATGATGAAACCTCAAGTGCGCTTATCCTTTAGGATGAGCAGTCGTTTTTCTCATTAACGTTTGATTGTCATACTGGTGCGAAGTGAGATGAGCTTGTAGCTGAGCCATAAAGTCCATCACAACAACTACTACGATCAGCAAAGATGTCCCACCCAAATGGAATGGAATACCAAAAGAACTTTGCAGAATCATTGGCATCAAACAGATGACCGTAATATAAATTGCACCAATAAACGTCAAACGATTAAGAATATGATCTAAGTAACGAGCAGTTTGCTCACCTGGACGAATACCAGGTACATAAGCTCCGCTGCGTTTCAAGTTCTCTGATACTTCTTTAGGACTGAACACCAGTGCAGTATAGAAATAACAGAAAAAGATAATTAACGCACCGAAGAGCACCAAGTACAAAGGTTGTCCAGGCGATAATACCAATGCCAAATCTTGTAGGCTACGCTTTACGATTCCTGCATTTGGATCAGAACTACCCAACCATTGACCTAAACTTGCAGGGAATAGCAATAACGAACTAGCGAAAATTGCTGGAATAACCCCTGCCATATTCAATTTCAATGGCAAATGTGTCTGCTGTGCAGTGAATACGCGACGCCCCTGTTGCTTTTGAGCATAGTTAACCGGTATACGACGTTGAGCCTTTTCAATAAATACAATCGCGGCCAGAACCGCAATTGAAAGTAATCCAAATACCGCCAAACCAATTAAGCTTGATTGACCGTTATCCACTGAAGTGAATGCTTGAATTACAATATTTGGCAAACCAGCAACGATACCTGCAAAAATGATCATAGAGATACCATTACCAACACCGCGTTCGGTAATCTGCTCTCCTAACCACATTAAGAACATGGTGCCTGCAACCAATGAGGTTACAGCAGGAATGTAAAACGCTAGTCCTGCAGTCAGGGTAATCCCTTGGCTGATCAGACCAGCACACATACCTACACCTTGTACCAATGCAAGCAATAACGTGCCGTAACGCGTATATTGATTAATCTTACGCTTACCCTGCTCGCCTTCTTTCTTTAAAGCTTCCAGCGAAGGAACCACTGTCGACATCAACTGCACGATAATCGATGCAGAGATGTATGGCATTATCCCCAACGCAAGAATTGACATTCGCTCTAATGCTCCGCCAGAGAACATATTAAACAAACCTAAGAAAGTACCTTCATTAGCTTTGAAAAAACGTTCTAAAGCGACATTATCAATACCCGGCAGTGGAATATGTGCTCCTAGTCGAAAGACCAATAATGCGCCAACCAAAAACATTAATCGACGAATAATTTCACGATATTTCACATGAAATGGCTGGCCTTTCATCATGTTGACATGACCTGAAGAACTAGGAGACATAGACACTAGCGATTACTCCTCGACTTTACCGCCAGCAGCTTCTACAGCAGCTTTAGCGCCTTTAGTCACAGCAACACCTTGGATAGTGAATGCACGAGTAATATCACCAGAAAGTACGATACGAGCACGAGTCATATCTTTACGTACAACATTGGCAGCTTTTAAAGTTTCAAGTGAAATGATATCACCTTCAACTTTAGCAAGCTCAGATAAACGTACTTCAGCAGTTTTTAAAGCAAGTTGGCTAGTGAAGCCGAATTTAGGCAAACGACGATATAACGCAGTTTGACCGCCTTCGAAACCTGGACGTACGCCACCGCTCTTACGTGATTTTTGACCTTTGACACCACGGCCACCAGTCTTACCAACGCCAGAACCGATACCACGGCCTAAACGAAGGTTGTCACGTTTAGCACCTTCTGCAGGTGCGATAGTATTTAAACGCAGAGTCATGGCTTATTCCTCTACACTAACCATATAGTAGACTTGGTTGATCATACCACGGTTAGAAGGCGTATCTTGCACTTCTACAGTATGACCAATACGACGCAGACCTAAACCTTTAAGGCTAAGCTTGTGATTTTTCAAGCGGTGCGCAGAAGATTTAGTCTGGGTAACTTTAATCGTTTTCATGATTGATTACCCTTGAATTTGTTCTACTGAAAGACCACGTTTCGCAGCGACTTTCTCAGGAGAAGTCATGTCACGCAAACCTTTGAAAGTTGCGTTAACTACGTTAGCAGCGTTTGTAGAACCGTAACATTTAGCAAGTACGTTNNCTGGAACTTCACGCGCTTTACCACGACCAAAACCTACGCGACCATTACCATCACCCACAACAGTTAATGCTGTGAAAGAGAAGATACGACCACCCTTAACAACTTTGGCTACACGATCAACGGCAACCAGCTTTTCAACAAGACCTTCGTTTTGTTCAACTTTAGCCATGATTAGAACTCCAAGCCGTTTTCACGAGCAGCATCAGCCAAGGCTTTGATACGACCATGATATTTGAAACCAGAACGGTCAAATGCAACTTTAGTAACACCAGCTGCTTTAGCACGTTCTGCGATTAAAGCACCTACTTTAGTCGCTGCATCAACGTTACCAGTTGTACCAGCACGTAAAGTAGCATCTAAAGTTGAAGCTTGCGCTAAAACTTTGCCACCATCTGCTGAGATAACTTGAGCATAGATGTGACGCGGTGTGCGGTTTACACACAAACGAGTCGCACCCAATGCACGAATGTGCAAGCGTGTGCTTTTCGCACGACGCAAACGGGATTGTTTCTTTTCGTTCATAAGAACCTCGCGCCTTATTTCTTCTTAGCTTCTTTACGAAGTACAACTTCGTCAGAATAACGAACACCTTTACCTTTATAAGGCTCTGGTGGACGGTAACCACGGATATCTGCAGCAACTTGACCTAAAGCTGCTTTATCAGCAGATTTAAGAATGATTTCAGTTGCAGTAGGAGTTTCAGCAGTTACACCTTCTGGAAGGCTGTAATCGATCGGGTGAGAGAAACCAAGGTTAAGGTTAACAACGTTACCTTTAACCGCAGCTTTATAACCAACACCGATAAGTTGTAACTTGCGTTCGAAACCTTCGCTAACACCTTTTACAAGGTTGTTTAACACAGCGCGAGCAGTACCAGCTTGCATCCAAGCGTCTTTCGACTCAGCTTTAGGAGCAATTTGAAGTTGACCTTCTTCCTGTTTTAGCTCGACCAGCGCATGCAGGTTGAAAGACAATGTACCTTTGCTGCCTTTCACTTCGACCTGCCGGCCGTTCTGAGTAACTGTTACACCGTTAGGTACAGTTACTGGGGCTTTAGCCACACGAGACATGAGGAATCACCTATTAAGAAACAAAAGCAATAACTTCACCACCGATGCCCGCAGCACGTGCAGCGCGATCAGTCATGATGCCTTTGCTTGTAGAAACAATTGCAATACCTAAACCTTGCTTAACGCTAGGAAGTGCATCTTTACCGCGATACTGGCGTAGACCTGGACGGCTTACACGTTTCACAGTTTCGATAACTGGTTTGCCTTCAAAATATTTTAACGTAAGTGTTAAAGTTGGTTTGCCTTCAGCATCCGCAACTTCTACGTTTGAAATATAACCTTCTTGTTGAAGAACGTTTGCAATAGCAACCTTCAACTTAGAATTTGGCATAGAAACAGTTTGTTTCTTTGCCATTTGTGCGTTACGAACACGGGTTAGCATGTCGGCAACGGTATCTTGCATACTCATTTATAGTGCTCCTTACCAGCTTGCCTTAACAACGCCCGGTACATCACCTTGCATTACTGTATCGCGTAATTTGTTACGGCTTAGACCGAACTTACGGAAGTAACCATGAGGACGACCAGTTAAACCACAACGGTTACGAAGACGTACCGGAGATGCATTACGTGGTAATGCCTGTAACTTCATCATCGCATCGAAACGTTCTTCGTCGCTCGCATTTACATTAGCAATCGTAGCTTTTAATTCAGCACGTTTTGCAGCAAATTTAGCAACTGTTTTTTCGCGTTTCAATTCGCGATTAATCATACCTTTCTTAGCCATATCGACCTCTTATTTGAACGGGAAGCCGAATGCACGCATAAGCGCACGGCCTTCGTCATCGGTGCGAGCAGTCGTAGTAACAGTAATATCCATACCACGAATACGATCAATCTTATCGAAATCGATTTCAGGGAACATGATTTGTTCCTTCAAACCCATCGAATAGTTACCACGACCATCAAATGATTTCGCAGAAAAACCGCGGAAGTCACGAATACGAGGGATCGCGATAGAGATCAATCGGTCTAAGAATTCGTACATTTGTTCGCCGCGTAAAGTAACTTTACAACCAATCGGCCAACCATCACGGATTTTGAAACCAGCAATTGATTTGCGAGCTAGGGTAAGAACCGGTTTTTGACCAGCAATCGCCTGCATATCAGAAAGAGCGCCATCCAACAATTTCTTGTCAGCTGATGCTGCACCAACACCCATGTTAATGGTGATTTTAGTGATGCGAGGAATCTCCATCACATTTTTAACGCCCAATTGCTCTTGTAACTGAGCTTTAAGTACGTCGTTGTAACGTGTTTTAAGTCTGGCCATTGCCTATTTCAACCTATTACTTCGCTACCGCCACTGATTCACCATTAGATTTGTAAACGCGAGTTTTCACGCCTTCAATCGTTTGGTAACCAACACGGTCAGCCTTTTGGGTTGTAGCATTAAAAATTGCCACGTTAGAGATATGAAGCTCAGCTTCTTGAGTTACGATGCCGCCTTCAGCGCCAGTAGCTCGATTCGGCTTTTGATGCTTCTTCACCAAGTTAAGGCCTTCAACCTTAACGCGGTCATTAGAAACTGACAATACAGTACCCTGTTTGCCTTTTTCTTTACCTGCGATCACAATTACTTGATCGCCTTTTTTAATCTTAGCCATGAGTGCCTCTTATAGAACTTCAGGAGCCAATGAAATGATTTTCATGAACTGTTCAGTACGAAGTTCACGAGTCACTGGTCCGAAAATACGAGTTGCAATCGGCGCTTTGTTGTTGTTCAAAATAACNNGCATTCATCACGTCACCTTTTTTAACACGTGCGCGTGGAATAGCTTCTTTTACAGTAACTTTAATAATGTCGCCAACAGAAGCATAACGACGATGTGAACCACCAAGTACTTTAATACATTGTACGCGGCGAGCACCACTGTTGTCTGCTACGTCGAGCATACTTTCGGTTTGAATCATTGCCCTACTCCAAAACCGAGCATCACCGGTCACATTTCGAAAGGCTCAAAGAGTACTCGAAATTGACCGATGATGCAACAAGAACGTCTAATTACTCAGCAGCTGCTTCAATAACTTCCACTAAAGCCCAAGCTTTAGTTTTAGAAATTGGGCGGCTTTCTTTAATGGTCACTACGTCGCCAGTTTTAGCAACATTGTTCTCATCATGAGCGTGTAATTTAGTTGAACGGCGGATTGATTTGCCATACAACGGGTGTTGAACGCGGCGTTCAATAAGAACAACAATAGATTTATCCATTTTGTCACTTACGACTTTGCCGGTTAACGTGCGGACTGTTTTTTCACT
>DKLL01000237.1:5472-6588 GCA_002455755.1 Acinetobacter sp. UBA6641 | reverse complement strand
AGTAAGTGTCAACAGACCCTAAATAATAGATCTTGTATCTCTTTCATAAGTCAAAAAATGTTTAATATTAGATAATTTAAATCAGCACGGCCTCATATTTAATTGATTTAATTTTTTACCTTTTCGTAGGCAATCTCTCTACTTTTGAAAGGCCAAAATNNTCCATGCCACACTCATGAATCTAATATCGACCAAAAAATCTATTTTCAATTTCAGCTTTACGAGCAAGTTTTAGTTTCTAAAATGATTTATGAAAGAAGTTTAATAACTTCGTTTGATTAAATCGGTACTAGAGGCGTTTTATAAGATAATGTAAGGACATGTTTAGGATCACCAGATGCAGTTAAACCAAAACACAGAACAGGTTTGTTCGATTGTTTTAGCTTTAAAAGCAATTGATCTAAATAGAAATGTAAAGAGGACAGAATCCTTATACAAAAGGATTTCAGTAATTCTTTTAAATGAATGGGATCCTATTGGTGTGCAAGATTTTCCAGAAGCATTTGATGAATATGATAGATATGTTGCGCCATTGTATAAAATGCTGATAGACAAAAAACCATTACAAGATATATTCGAGTATTTAGTTTGGGCTGAGTCAGAGCATATGGGGTTAAGCACTGTTGATAGGCAGCATACTCATCTTGTTGCCCAAAAATTGAAAGGCCTCAGCGATTAAATTGATTCTGTGATTAATTTTGTCTAGTTCTATCATTGTACTCTGGAACATCAAACTAGTTAATTTTAGTTATTAGAGACCTAACCAATTATTCATTCGTAGGTAATTGGTTTTTTATTTTTTAAAGAAAAGGAAGAATGGGTGTCCAGTTATATACGTTCTGCGTGCCCATTTGGATAAGAAGATGTAATTTATATCGGTAAAGAATTTAGATAAAAAAAGACCACGCTTTCGCGTGGTCAGGCCTCTGAATGTGATTCAGTGAATGTATTTTTATATCTGCATTATTTTACATGCAGCTTTTTAAACAATTGTTGGCTTACGTGGTCTAAAGTTTGTGGAATCGCTAGGGCTGCCACAAAACGGTCAGGACGTAAAATAACAACCGAGTCAGATGTTTTACCAAACCAGCTGCGAATATCGGTACCAATATCGCC